>NZ_JBATWS010000449.1:0-7435 GCF_049672805.1 Parvibaculum sp. | reverse complement strand
CGAGGGCTACACGAAGCTACCGCTGGTGGCGCTCAATCTTGTGGCGCTTGCGCTTGCGGTTTTCTTTCTGATGCAGGCGATGCGGGTTCTGCCGCTCGGTACTTCCTATGCCGTGTGGACGGGGATTGGCGTTGCCGGTTCCGCGCTGATCGGCATCTTCTTCCTTGGAGAGAGTGTTGCGCCGATGCGGCTCATCGCCATCGGCACCATCATAGCGGGTGTTGCCATGCTGCGGCTTGTTGATGGTTAGGTGAAAGAGACCCCGGCACAAAAAAGAGGGAGGGCGTTGAGCCCTCCCCAGTTGGGTCTTCCCGAACGAACAAACTGATACACATTCGTTCGAGGGTTGGCGGACAAAGCTCCGCCTAGGCTGCTCACTGTCCGGCCGGAGGCCGACCAGTCCGGACAAGGTGAGAGTGGGAGCCGGCGATGCTTTTCATGCTTTTGCTTTCGGGCATCGCCGGTGGTTCAGGAAATGTGTCGGATCAGTAGGTGCCGCCCCGCAGGCCGCCCGTTTCGAAGACCGGCTCGGAGTAGTAGGCGTAGGGCGCGGCGTCAGCCTCGTTGTTGCGGTTCTGCACGGGGGCTTCGGCAACGCGCTGGGCAGGCTTCACCTTGGCAGCGGGATTTGCCTGGCGATAATCGATCTCGCCCATCGGGTCCTTGTTGCCGGGGAAGCGGGCGCAATCCGTCGGGTTCACACCGTAAAGGGGCACAAGCATCTTCAGGACGGCGCGCTCGATGACGGAGCGCACGGCAAGCTGGATTGGCTCCTGAGCGCTCGAACCAGCGCCGAGCGAGAAGAGATTGCCGCCGAAGAAGTCGAACACGCCTGCCTTGATTTCGCGGCCGACGATCTGCTTCTGGTAAGAGACAAAGTCCACCACTTCGAGCGTGCGGCTGTTCACGAGGCGCAGGTCGAGGCCGACATTCATCACATAGGTCGAGGCAGAGGCATTCGCCGCCGCGCCCATGTCGCCGCCTTCGGCAAAGCCCGCATTGAGGCCGCCCGAATGGATGTTGAAGTTGAGTTCGGTGATGCCGCCGACAATGTAGTAGTCGGAGCCGCGGATTTCGCCCGCATAGATCTTGCGGTAGTCCTCTTCCGGGCCACCATCGCCGATCAGCTTGTTGTTCGTATATTTCAGCTCAAGCTCGGTGATCGAGGTGTCATAGCGTTCGACGAGCGGCACACCGGCCTTGCCAAGCGCGGACATCGCCATGAGCGAGGCGCCCTGCGTGATCTTCATGCCCGAGCCATCGGCTTCCGCTTTGCCCGTATAGTCGCGGATATTGCCGACAGCGATGCGCGTTGCCGTCGTGCTTGCCGGAACATGGCGCGCGAGGCAGCGCAGGGCGTTTGAATAGGGGGTTTCGTTGTTGATGACCGGCGCATTGCCAATCGGCGTTGTGTAGCGGCCATCGGAGCCCGCATTGGCACTGACGCAGCCTGTAAGCGCGAATGCTACCGCAAGCGCCCCCAGCGTCCGCTTGGGCAATCCCTTCTTCGTCGCAATCGACACAACCGTATTGAACACTTTGGCCTCCTGATGGTCTGCTTTCGGCGGTCGTGCTGGCGATCATTTTTTTTCGATTCTGCCACCGTGCCGCCGAGGCATCGGATGACCGGGTGTTTGCAACCGGTATGCCAGCGGTAAGGTCTCATTAAGAACCGCAGGAATCCGCCATTTTTCTGAGGTTGACGGCTTTCTCTCGTCGGAGCGGCAGGGGCGGCGGGACGGGGGACACGCGCCGGGACGTGCCACGTCCCGATTTGGTGCGGGTGTCGCTGTGCCGCCATGCGACAGCATCTTGCGGAAGCGGGTTGCGGCCTCTGCTCACGCGGGCGACACTCCGCGCCATATCGTTAATGGCAGCAGGATGCGGAGCCCGACCTTGGCAAAGCTCGAATTCTTCTTTGATTGTTCCAGCCCCTGGACCTATCTCGCCTTCAGCCGGATCGAGGATCTGGTCGCACGGACAGGGGCGGAGATCATCTGGAAGCCCGTTCTCGTGGGCGGCATCTTCAACGCAGTTAACGAAAGCGTTTATGAGGCGCGCGCCAACCCGCATCCGGTCAAGAGCCGCTATTACAACAAGGATCTGAAAGACTGGGCGCGCTATTGCGGCATCGAGATCGGCAAGCCGCCGGTTTTCCCCGTGCGCGCGGTCGATGCAATGCGCGCCGCCATTGTTGCGCAGGATGAAGGGAAGCTGCCCGCCTTTGCCTGGGCGACCTTCCGCGCCTATTGGGGCGAACTGAAGGACATCAGCCAGCCATCGGTGCTGGAGGAGATATGCACGGGGGTGGGGCTCGACTGGAACAAGGTCAGCGCGCGCATCAAGGATGAGGATGTGAAAGGGCGGCTCAGGGCAAACACGGAAGAAGTGATTGCGCGGGGCGGTTTCGGTTCACCCACCATGTTTGTCAACGAGACGGATATGTATTTCGGGAATGACCGGCTGCCGCTGGTCGAGGCGGCGCTGAAAAATGGCTGACCCTGTGACGAACGGCCCGGTGGAGCGGCGCGAGCCACCCGCCTTCAATGTGCCGCGCCCCGTGCTTCTGCTGCTGATGGCGATTGTCGGTGTGTATCTTCTGGTCAGCAGTCTCGACTTGGAGATGCAGGAGCAGGTGCTTCTCCATTTCGCGCTTTTTCCGTCGCGCTATCTGCCGGAGGGAAGCGCTATCGCGCATCTTCTGCCCGGCGGGGCGGGGCCGGTGTTCTGGACGCCCGTTACCTACACATTCCTGCATGGCGGGCTGGAGCATCTCGTCGTCAACAGCGTGTGGCTGCTCGCCTTCGGTTCGCCTTTGGCGGTGCGGTTCGGGGCCGGGCGTTTCTTCCTTTTCTATTTTCTTTGCGGCGCGGCGGGTGCCTTCCTTCATGTCTATCTTTATCCGGGATCGGACATACCCGTGGTGGGAGCTTCGGCTGCGATCTCCGGGCTGATGGGGGGAGCGGCGCGTTTCGTGTTTCTTTCCGGCGGGCCGCTCGGCGCGCTGGGCGGGCGAGGCGCAGGAAATCCCTATGCCCCGCGCAGGCGGACCAGCGTATTCGGGGCGCTGCGCGACAGGCGCACGCTCATCTTCGTGGTCGTGTGGGTGGGGGTGAATTTTCTCTTTGGTTCCACGGCGCTTGGCAGCGCACTTGGCGCAGAGCAGGTTGCATGGGAAGCGCATCTCGGCGGCTTCCTGATGGGGCTTTTCATTTTCGGCTTTTTCGATCCGCTGCGCCTTTCGCCCTCTGGCGGGCCGGGGAATGTCGGCTATGGCGAGTGGCTGGAAAAAGACCCGCATGGGCGCGACGGATTTTAAGCCGGTGGCTCATTGAATTGGCGCTGGCATAAACCACATTCGCAACAGGCCCTTATCCGCAGGAGAAACAGGCATGAGCGATACATCGACTGGTTCCGCCAACCCTTCAGACCATGAAGCAGGAAGCGACGTGTCGTCCGCGCGCAAGGAACTTGGCATCCGGCTGCTTTACATGGTCGCGTTCTGGTTTCTCGGCCATATCGCCTTTTCAGTCGCGATCTTTCTCGCCGTCGTTCAGTTTGTGGTAGTTTTCCTCACGGGCGAGAAGAATGAGGAATTGCGCAAATTCAGCCGCAACCTCATCCAGTATATCTGGGAGTGCCTTGCCTTCCTGATTTTCGCGCGCGAGGAAAAGCCGTTCCCGCTGGGACGTTTCCCGTCCGTCACGTCGCCTGAGTGAAGCTCTCGTATTTTTTGAGACCTTCAGGCGTCAGCAGGCCGCGCAGCACCGCGCCTGTCGTTACGCTGAAACGCTCTGCGGCCTCTTCGGCGCTTTCATGGAAGCCCGCAAGCTCCAGGCTGCAAAGCCCGTGAACCGTGGCCCAGAGCGCATCAGCGAGAACGGTCGGGTTCGCGTCTCGCGGCATGCTGCCTTCGGCCATGCAAGCATTCACCGCGTCCAGCAGGTTCTGATAGGAGGGGTGGCTCGCAATCGTGCGCGCCGTCGGCTCGTCTGCCGTCGGCTCCTTGTGACGGATTGAGGCGGGCACCGGCAATGTCGCGCTGATCATCAGCGCGTAATAGGACGGGTTGCCGAGGGCGAAATCGCGATAGGCGCGCGAAAGATTTGCAAGCCAGAGAAGCGGTTCGGCAGGGCGTTCGGCTGCCTGCTGCGCCACTGTCAGCCGATCGAATGCTTCCTCGAAAAGCGCGGTGATAAGCCCGTCCTTGCCGCCAAAGGACGTATAGACAGCCATTGTCGATGTGCCGACTTTCGCGGCCAGCTTGCGCAGCGAGATGGCTTCGGGGCCGCCATGCATCAGCATTTCACTTGCGGCATCAAGCAGGGCCTTGCGCTGGGCGTCGCGCCGGCTGCCGGCTGAAGAGGTGCTCATTTCAGTACTCATGGGTCTTCTATCGAACAGGCTTGACCTCCTGTCCAGCCCTAACTATAACGCAAGCATAACGCTGTTATAATAACTAAGGCTGTTTTCGGGAGACGCCCCATAATGTCACGCCCTTATCCGAACAATCCGTTCCTTCAGCACAATTTTGCGCCCGTGCAGGCCGAGTGCGATGCGCCGGACCTCATCGTGCATGGCGAATTGCCGCGTGATCTTGTCGGCACGCTCTATCGCAACGGTCCGAACCCGATGTTTCCGCCGCTGGGCGAGCAGCATCACTGGTTTCTGGGCGAGGGCATGGTCCACGCGATCCATGTGGAGAACGGCAAGGCAAGCTATCGCAACCGCTGGGTGCGGACGGAGCAATACAAGCTCCAGCGCGAGGCGGGAGAGCGCCGCATTTCCACTGGCTTTGGCGATGCGCCCCTGCCGGGCACGGAGAAGGTGAAGCGCAATGTGGCGAATACCAACATTGTCTGGCATGCGGGCAAGCTGCTCGCGCTGGACGAGGGCAACTCGCCGGTCGCGATGGATGGCGACACGCTGGAGACGCAAGGCTCGTGGACCTTCGAGGGCAAATATACTGGCCCGATGACCGCGCATCCGAAGTTCGATCCGAAGACGGGCGAGATGCTTTTCTTCGGCTACATGGCTGCAGGTCCGGCCAGCCCTGACATTTCCTATCAGGTGGTGGATGCGCAGGGGAAACTCACCCGCAGCGATCTTTTCAAGGCGCCTTACGCCAGCATGGTGCATGACTTCATCACCACGGATGAGCATGTGATCTTTCCGATCTTCCCGGCGACGATCGATGTGGAACGCATCATGAAGGGTGGACCGACCATTGCGTGGGACCCGAAGGCGGGCACGCATATCGGCATCATGGCGCGGAATGCGAGTGTGGATACGATCCGATGGTTCAAGGGCGATCCCTGCTATGTCTATCACCCGATGAATGCGTGGACGAGCCATGAGGGCGGGCGCACGCGCGTTTATGCGGACATGATGAAATATACGCGCGTGCCGCTCTTCCCGGATGCGGACGGGACACGGCCGCCTGCCTCGCTTACGGACGAAGCGGCGCTGCTGGTGCGCTGGACGTTTGATCTCGACAGCAATTCAGACAGCTATACGGAAGAAGTGCTGACTGATCTTGGAGGCGAGTTCCCGCGTCTTGACGAGCGCTTTGCGGGGCATGGCTATCGCCACGGCTATTACGCGGCGATGAAGCGGCCCAATGAAGCGCCGGGATCATCCTTCGATACGCTGGTGCATATCGACGTTCAGACCGGCAAGCGCTCCGAGTGGGAGCCGGGCAAGGGCTGCTATGTGCATGAGCCGGTTTTCGTGCCTCGCAAGAACGGGGCGAACGAGGGCGATGGCTATCTCGTCTCGCTGGTTTATGACACGAGCCGCAATATCAGCGATTTCATCGTTCTTGATACGGATGATGTGTCGAAGGGGCCGATTGCGCGGGTAGAGCTTCCTGCCCGTGTGCCTTTCGGCTTCCATGGGAACTGGCGGAACGCGAGCTAGAAGAGCGGTTCCTCATAGACGGGTTCACCGTCGAGACGAAGTTGCTTGATGGCAGCGGTGCCGTTGCCATCAAGCGCCACATCCACGGTGATGCGCCCTTCATTGCGGCTGTGTTCCAGCTCACGGCCTTCGCCTTCCGGCACGAAGTAGCTTTCGATGCCGTAATCAACCGAAACCACATTGCAGCCCGGACATTCCGCGAGCGGCCCGCGACCGGTATCTTCCGGCACCATCAGGTCTTCCGGCATGGTTCTGATAAAGCTCACGCGCCCGCGAATAAGGGCGTGGCCGGGGTCAACCTCGCGGTGTTCGCGCCATACGGCTACGGGCTGCGCAACAGGCTCCTGCCGCGCAAGTTCGACATAGATCGTATCGCCATGCGCGAAATCGTCATCCCCGTCGATTTCATCAAGGGTGATGGTCGAGATCGTATAATTCAGAATGACATAATGGCCGCGAAAGAGATCGCGCGGGTCGATGGGTCTTGTCTCCAGCGTGACGACGGTGTCGGAGCGGAGCAGCGAGACACGGTCCCAGACCATCGCACCGAGAAACAGCGACTGGCCGACAAGGAGGGCGAAGACGGTGAGGGCGAAGCGGGTCATGACGCGGCTCCTTCCGTCTGCTTCACAAGTCGGCGGCGCATCCGCTCCATCACGAAGGCGCCTGCGATAAGCAATATGCCGCCCAGCGCGAAGAAGATGGCCGTGTCGAGCAACGTGTTCAGCGTTTCGAAATAGAGCCACAGGACTTCAACACCGAAAGCAATGAAGCCTGCATTCACGGCAAAGCGGGACTCATTTGCCGTCCCCCATGACACGAGCCAGGCAGAGAGCACCAGGAAAAGTGCTGCATATATCCAGGGCACGAGATGGGGAGCCGCCCCTTCAATGAAGGGATAGGCGACAGAGGCAATGGCGAGGGCGCCGATGCCGGCGAGGTGGCGTGCTTCGATGAGGCGCTTGCTCACCGCTGCCGCGCCGAGCACGGCCAGAAGGGCAGCAAAGAGAAGGCAGGCAAAAAGCGTGAAGCCGGAACCATCCTCAGCCGCGATATCAGGGCTGTTCTGGAAGAACCAGAAAAGCGCGAAGGTGAGCGTGATGCCATAGGCTTGCGCGGTGGATGCAAAACGAGCGCCGCGTGACGAGAAGAAAATGGCCGCAAGCCAGATGCAGAGCGCTTCGAGAGTGAAGACGACAAGATGCCAGCCGTCTTCCATGTTGAAGGCACCCGCCATGGCGGTTGCTGCCTGCCAGATGAAGGCGGCAATCAATACCAGATGAAAGCCGGGTGCCCAGGCGAAACGAAGCGCGAGAAAGGCGGGGATCGCCCAGATGATCCAGAAGCCCCAGTGTGGTGTGCTCTCATCCATCTGCAGGGCGAAGACGCTCCAGATGACGGAAAGGAGAATGGCGAGCGCGAGGGCCGGGCGGGAGGGAAGGAGAGCCGCGGCGGCAAGGGAAGCAATGCACCAGGCAAGGATGCCACCCGGGTCATCTGTCACGATGTGATAGAT
>NZ_JBATWS010000448.1:0-4750 GCF_049672805.1 Parvibaculum sp. | reverse complement strand
GACCGCTGGCGGCATCATCATTCCGGACACGGCCCAGGAGAAGCCCTCCCAGGGTGAAGTGGTCGCGGTGGGCCCGGGCGCCCGTGGCGATGACGGCAAGATCATTGCGCTCGACGTGAAGGTCGGTGACCGGGTGATCTTCGGCAAGTGGTCGGGCACCGAAGTCAAGATCGACGGCGAAGAGCTGCTGATCATGAAAGAAAGCGACATCATGGGTGTGCTCGAAGGCGCCGGCAAGAAGAAGGCAGCCGCCGAGTAAGGCTCGCACCGGATTGCGGTGGCGGGCCCTTTTTTGTGCGCCCTCGCCCCTGCTCCGTTTCATGGATTTAGAAGGATCAAGAAGACATGGCTAAAGAAGTCAAATTCGGTCGTTCCGCGCGCGAGAGCATGCTTCGCGGCGTCGACATTCTTGCCGATGCGGTAAAGGTGACGCTCGGTCCGAAGGGCCGCAACGTGGTCATCGACAAGGCCTTTGGCGCCCCCCGCACCACGAAGGACGGCGTGTCGGTTGCGAAGGAAATCGAACTCGAAGACAAGTTCGAAAACATGGGCGCGCAGATGGTCAAGGAAGTTGCTTCCAAGACCAACGACAAGGCGGGCGACGGCACGACCACTGCCACGGTTCTGACGCAGGCGATCGTGCGCGAAGGCGCAAAGTCGGTTGCCGCCGGCATGAACCCGATGGATCTGAAGCGCGGTATCGACATCGCCGTTCGCACGGCCATTGACGACATCACCAAGCGCTCCAAGAAGGTGAAGTCGAACGACGAAGTCGCGCAGGTCGGCACGATCTCCGCGAATGGCGAATCGGAAATCGGCGCGATGATCGCCGAAGCGATGGCCAAGGTCGGCAATGAGGGCGTGATCACGGTTGAAGAAGCCAAGTCGCTCGAAACCGAACTCGATGTCGTGGAAGGCATGCAGTTCGATCGCGGCTACCTCTCGCCCTACTTCATCACCAATGCCGACAAGATGGTTGCCGAGCTTGATGAGCCGCTCATCCTGCTCCATGAGAAGAAGCTGACCAGCCTGCAGCCGATGCTGCCGGTTCTCGAGGCTGTGGTACAGTCCTCGCGTCCGCTCCTCATCATCGCGGAAGACATCGAGGGTGAGGCGCTTGCCACGCTCGTCGTCAACAAGCTCCGTGGTGGCCTGAAGGTCGCGGCCGTGAAGGCGCCGGGCTTCGGTGATCGCCGCAAGGCCATGCTCGAAGACATCGCCATTCTCACGGGCGGCCAGGTCATCTCTGAAGACCTCGGCATCAAGCTTGAGACGGTGACGCTCGACATGCTCGGCCGTGCGAAGCGCGTCTCGATCACGAAGGACGACACCACGATCGTCGATGGTTCCGGCAAGAAGAAGGACATCGAAGCGCGCGTCAACCAGATCAAGCGCCAGATCGAAGAAACCACGTCCGACTACGACAAGGAAAAGCTGCAGGAGCGCCTCGCGAAGCTCGCTGGCGGCGTTGCGGTGATCAAGGTCGGCGGTGCGACCGAAGTCGAAGTGAAGGAGCGCAAGGACCGCGTCGATGACGCGCTCAACGCGACCCGCGCTGCGGTTGAGGAAGGCATCGTTCCGGGCGGTGGCACGGCGCTGCTGATGGCCTCCAAGGCTGTTGCCAAGCTGACCGACGACAACCGCGACATCCAGGCGGGTATCAACATCATCCGCAAGGCGCTGGAAGCACCGATCCGTCAGATCGCCGAGAATGCTGGCGTGGAAGGCTCCATCGTCGTGCAGAAGGTGCTCGAGTCGAAGCAGCCCAATTTCGGCTTCGACGCCCAGAAGGAAGAATATGTGGACCTCGTTGCCGCCGGCATCATCGACCCGACCAAGGTCGTTCGCACGGCGCTGCAGGACGCAGCTTCCGTTGCCGGCCTCCTCATCACGACCGAGGCGATGATCGCCGAGGCGCCGAAGAAGGAAGGTGGCGCTGGTGGCGTGCCCGGCATGGGCGGCATGGGTGGCATGGGCGGCATGGACTTCTAAGAAGTCCCGCTCTCACCGAGAGACAATGGAAAGGGCCGGTGGAAACATCGGCCCTTTTTCTTTGCGCCCGGCGCAAGAGCCATTCAAACATCTTGTCAGGGACATTGTTCTCGGGCTTGCCCGGCGGCGCGCCTTGCGCGACCATCCGGCGAGGTCTATTCCAAGCCCCCAAGCGGGCAGCCCTCCTGCCCGCGCGGCCCCTTCCGAAGCAAGGACAACACCAATGACAGCGCTCCCTACGGTCGCCAATCCTCACCATCCCTTTCTTGATGGCAAGCCGAAGAAACTGCTGATTGGCGGGCGCTGGGTAGAGGCTGCGTCAGGCGAGACGTTTGAAACCCACAATCCCGCGACGGGCGCGCATCTCGCTCATGTAGCGAAGGGCGACAAGGAAGATATCGACCGTGCCGTTGCCGCCGCGCGAAAGGCTTTCGAGGAAGGTCCGTGGTCGCGCATGAAGCCCTATGAGCGGCAGCGCCTCATTCTCAAGCTCGCTGATCTCGTGGAGCGACATTACGAAGAACTGGCGACGCTCGACACGATCGATATGGGCGCACCGGTTGTCCGCACCTTCGGCAATCGCCAGCGCGTGATGGGCATGCTGCACTACTATGCGGGCCTGTCGATCAACATTCATGGCGAGACAATCGACAATTCGCTTCCCGGCGAAATCTTTTCCTACACGCTGAAGGAACCTGTCGGCGTTGTCGGCGCGATCATTCCGTGGAACGGGCCGCTCACGGCCTGCGTCTGGAAGATCGGCCCTGCCCTTGCCACCGGTTGCACCATAGTGCTCAAGCCTGCGGAAGAAGCACCGCTTACCGCGCTTCGCCTTGGCGAACTCATTGTCGAAGCGGGAATACCGGACGGCGTCGTCAACATCGTTACCGGCTTTGGCGAGACGGCAGGTGCCGCGCTTGCCGAACATATGGACGTGGACAAGATCGCCTTTACCGGCTCGCATTTCACCGGCCAGAAGATCGTTCACGCTTCCACCAGCAACCTCAAGCGCATCTCGCTCGAACTGGGCGGCAAGTCACCCGACATCGTGTTCGCCGATGCCGATCTCGATCTCGCTGTGCCGGGAGCAAGCATGGGCGTGTTTGCCAATTCCGGCCAGATTTGCAGCGCGGGCACGCGGCTCTTTGTGGAGCGGCGCATCTATGACGAGTTCACCGAGCGTGTTGCGGATTTTGGCAGGAAACTTCGCGTCGGCAACGGGCTTGATCCCGAGACGCAGATCGGGCCGCTCGTTTCCGCCGAGCAGCTTGATCGCGTGACAGACTACCTCAGCATCGGACGGCAGGAAGGCGCGCGCCCGATTGCGGGCGGCATGCAGCTCACCGATGGCGATTATGCGAAGGGCTATTTCGTTGCCCCGACCGTCTTTGCCGATGTGCGCGATGACATGCGAATCGCGCAGGAAGAAATCTTTGGCCCGGTTCTCTCCGCCATTCCCTTTGATGATGTGGAAGAGGTCATCAGGCGCGGCAACCAGACCCAGTTCGGCCTTGGCAGCGGCGTCTGGACGCGCGATGTGAGCAAGGCGCACCGGGTCGCAAAGGGGCTGCGCGCCGGGTCCGTCTGGGTGAATTGCTATCAGGCAATGGACCCTGCCGTGCCCTTTGGCGGTTACAAGATGAGCGGTTATGGCCGCGAATCCGGCATCCAGCACCTTGAGGAATATCTCAATGTGAAGGCCGTCTGGATCAAGACCGCGTGACATTCGAGCGGGACGCTGCGGCAGCTTCGTCTGCTTTCTGCGTCCCGCTCTGGCGCTGATCCTTCAAACCGCTAAACTTCCCGGCAAATGGAACACGGGGAGGATGGCCATGGATTTCTCATTCTCAGAGAAGGATGAAGAGTTTCGCGTGAAGGTGCGGGATTTTTTCGAGAACGAGTATCCGCGCGACATCATCGAGAAAATGGCGAGCGGCGCGTCGCCCTCGAAAGAAGATTATCAGCGATCCGAGCGCGCCATGGCGGCGAAGGGCTGGCTTGCGGTCAACTGGCCGAAAGCGGCAGGCGGCACAGGCTGGACCGCCAATGAGAAGTATATTTTCGATGAAGAGCTTGAACGCGCAGGCGCTCTGAATGTCGTGCCCATGGGCCTTCTCTATGTCGGCCCCGTCATCTACACATTCGGCACGGAAGAGCAGAAGAAGCGCTGGCTCCCCGGCATTCTCGACAGCACGACGTTCTGGGCGCAGGGCTATTCGGAACCGGGATCAGGCTCCGACCTTGCCTCGCTGCAATGTTCCGCCGTTTCGGATGGCGATGATTACATCGTCAATGGCACGAAAATCTGGACAAGCCTTGCGCAACATGCCGACTGGATTTTCTGCCTGCTGCGCACCTCACAGGAAGAAAAGAAGCAGGAAGGCATTACCTTTCTGCTGATCGACATGAAGACGCCGGGCATCACCGTCAATCCGATCATCACGATTGATGGCAAACATTCGCTCAACAGCGTGACCTTCGATAATGTCCGTGTGCCGAAAGAAAATCGGATTGGCGAGGAAGGCAAGGGCTGGACCTATGCCAACTATCTTCTCGGCCATGAGCGGACTTCCTATGCGCATGTGGCGGGCAAGCGGAAGCAGCTCGGCAATATCCGCAAGGCGGCGAAGGAGCGCGAGCTTCTTTCCGACCCTGCCTTCGTGGCGAAACTCACCTCGCTTGAAGCGCGGCTTGATGCGCTGGAGCTTACCGTGCTCCGCACGCTTTCATCCGTGGCGGAAGGCGGTGCGCCGGGAAA
>NZ_JBATWS010000447.1:0-3255 GCF_049672805.1 Parvibaculum sp. | reverse complement strand
GAGGAAGATGGGTCATCGCGGCGCAGTATAACGATGCGCCGCCCGAAGCCCATGCTCAGGCAACAAGGCCGGGATAGGCTTTCGAAAGTTCGCGCCATGTGGCGCTGATCTTGAGTTGCAACCGGGGCAGATTGTGCATGGCAGCCTCAGCCTCACCCTGCCGGATGCTTTCATCAATCTCGGTCGCAATCCGCATGATGGTGGTAAGGCCAATGCTTTCCGCAACGCTCCGCATTTCGCGGGCCTGTACAGCGAGGGTCGCTGCGTCCCGCTTCTCGCGGGCGGTTTCCATGTTGCGGTGAAGGGCGACGATGCGCTCAAGGCCGACCATCAGATGATCGGTAATGTGCTCGCCGCCGACACGCTGCTCCAGTTCATAGAGATGATCGAGATCGACAAGCTGTTGCCGCTCCGTGGGCGGGGGCACGGCGGTATCGTCCCGGAACGTGGCAAAATAATCTGCAGCGGCACCGGGTTCGGCAGGCAGCAGGAACCAAAAGGTGCTGCCCTGTCCGAGCGTACTGTCCACGCCGATATGGCCGCCCATCAGGGCAACGAGCCGTTTGCTGATCGCAAGCCCAAGACCCGCGCCTGCCCGCTTGCCCGCTACGCGAAAATCATGGGCGTCTGCGCCTTGCGAAAAGGCGTCGAATATCCAGCGCTGCGCTTCTGCGGAAAGGCCGGGGCCGGTATCCGTGACGGAGAAGCGGAGCAATGTCTCGCCGCCCGGCGCCTGCACGGCGGAGACGCGCACCACCACGCCGCCCTGATAGGTGAACTTGATCGCATTGTTGACGAGGTTCGAAAGAACCTGCTTCACCCGGTCAGGATCCGCGATCATGCTGGGCGGAACGTCGAGCCCCTTGTCGATCTCAAGCGACAGCCCGCGCGCAACAGCCTGGTGGCGCGTCATCCGCACAATGCTCGCCGCAAGCTCTGCGGGGTCGAAGCTTCTCGGCTTCAGTTCAAGGGAATGCGCCTCGATTTCCGAGAAATCGATCATGTCATCAATGATGCGGCGCAGAAGCTGGCTCGTTTCCTCGATGGAGCCGGCAATCTTCATCTGCGTGTCGTTCACCGCCTCATCGGCGAGATACATCGCCATGTTGCGCAAGCCATCAAGCGGCGCGCGCACCTCATGGCCGATAATGTCGAGAAACTCGTCCTTCGCCTTCATGGCCGCAACGGCGCGGGCCTCGGCCTCTTCGGCGGCCTGCCGCCGCTGCTCGCTGGTAGCATGAGCGCGGTTCATCCGCTCGATGAGATCGGCATTTTCAAAGCGCAGCCGGAAGGCCTCGCGGTAAGCCTCGTTGACCCGGCGCGTCCAGACCGAAACGGTCGTGAAGAACATGGCCGCGAGGACCAGCGTTGCGAGAGAAAGCGGTTCCGCGCGCCAGACAAGCATAACCGCGACCGGCAGACAGGCTGCTATCGCGTAATAGATGACGGCCGGGGGGTAATTCGCCCGCGAGAACACCGCCGCCATGACCAGCGTGGCGAGAACCAGAAGATAGAAGATTTCATGGGCAAAGGAGGCGCCGGGCAGCCAGAGGATCGAGCCGACCCCCCATGTGGCACCGCTGATAACGGTAACAAACGCATAGCGCCGCGCCCACATCATGGCATTGGAAACGGCGTCCGGGTCGGCACGGAAGCCCTTGCGCACATGGTCGAAGCCAAACTGGGCCACAAGCTGGATCGCCATGACGAGGGGCGTTGCCCAGACCGGGGCTGTCTGGAAGAAGGTGAGCCCGACGACCAGCACGATGCCGAGAAGCGTCCAGCGCGTCGTCTCGCCAAGCGACATCAGCAGCTTGACCTGCTCGGCGTCGATCCGCGTTTCGATGGGAATGGACCGGCGCTTCGGCTCGAAAGGCAGCGAAAGACCGCCCTCCGGGTCCGATGTCAGTTCGGAGCCAGAGCGACCGTCAAACGGGGCTGTGTTTTCAGAGGGCGGGGTCAAGGTTTCGTGCTCTGGGGACAAATGCCTAAAACGCTACTCACCGGCTTTTCCCAAGACGTATCGGGAGCATATCGGTACGGTTGGCCGCGTCGTCGAAGACCCCGCGTCGCATTGACGGGGAGTTGTCCAAAGCATAGGGTCCGCGCGCTTGTCAAAGCCTTAAATCCTTCAATTCGGGTAGATTAAATGTCCGCCGCCCCTGCCATATCTCCTTCGGAACTCCATGAAGCCGCCAAGGTCAGCAAAGCCTGGCCCTTCGAGGAAGCACGGAAAATTGTGGCGCGCCTCGAAAAAGGTAAGGAAACAAGCCCGACCGTTCTCTTCGAAACCGGCTATGGTCCCTCCGGCCTGCCCCATATCGGTACATTCGGCGAAGTGGCGCGCACCACCATGGTGCGCCATGCCTTCGAACGCCTGATGCCCGGCGTGCCCACCCGCC
This sequence comes from Parvibaculum sp., assembly GCF_049672805.1. Classification (GTDB taxonomy): domain Bacteria; phylum Pseudomonadota; class Alphaproteobacteria; order Parvibaculales; family Parvibaculaceae; genus Parvibaculum. The sequence continues at coordinate 853 of NZ_JBATWS010000447.1, read as the reverse complement.
TTCTCTGCTTCTCCGACGACATGGACGGGCTGCGCAAGGTGCCGACCAATGTGCCGAACCAGGAAATGCTGGCGGGCTATATCAACAAGCCGCTGACCGAGGTGCCCGACCCCTTCGGCACGCATACGAGCTTCGGTGCGCATAACAATGCGCGGCTGCGGGCCTTCCTCGATTCCTACGGCTTCGAATATGAGTTTGCCTCCTCGACCGACTATTACAAGTCGGGGCGATTCGACGAGATGCTGCTGAAGGTGCTCGCCAAATTCGACGAAATCATGGAGATCATGCTGCCTTCGCTCCGCGAAGAGCGTCAGCAGAGCTACAGCCCCATTCTCCCGGTCAGCCCCCTCACCGGTCATGTGTTGCTGGTGCCGCTGGTCGGGCGTGATGTTGAGAAGGGCACGGTCAGCTATGTCGAGCCGGGCACAAATGAAACGGTCGAAGTGCCGGTGACGGGCGGCCATTGCAAGCTGCAATGGAAGGCCGACTGGGCCATGCGCTGGGCGGCACTCGGTGTGGATTATGAAATGGCGGGCAAGGATCTGATCGATTCCGTGAAGCTCGCCTCGCGCATCTGCCGCGCACTCGGCAAGGCGCCGCCCGAAGGCTTCAACTACGAACTTTTCCTCGATGAAGAGGGGAAGAAGATTTCAAAGTCGAAGGGCAATGGCCTCTCGATCGAAGACTGGCTGCGTTATGCAAGCCCGGAGAGCCTGCAATATTTCATGTTCCAGAGCCCGCGCGCGGGCAAGCGGCTCTATTTCGATGTCATTCCGCGCAATGTGGATGAATATCTGAGCGCGCTCGCGGCGTTCCCCGCCCAGGATGCGCGTGAACGGCTGAACAATGCCGC
>NZ_JBATWS010000446.1:0-6977 GCF_049672805.1 Parvibaculum sp. | reverse complement strand
CCGCAAAGAGGATCTCGTAATCATCCCCGCCGCTCGCAACCGCTTCGATCAGGCCCGGATCGCGCGAAAGCGCCGCCCCGGCCGCCGCAGAAAGCGGTAGACGGGCAAGCTCCACCTGCGCCCCCACGCCGGAAGCGGCACACATATGGGCGAGATCGCCCATCAGCCCGTCCGACACGTCAAGTGCGGCATGGGCGATCCCGCGAATCTCCGGGCCGACTGAAATGCGCGGATCGGGCACGCGGTAGCGCTGTGTGAGAAAGGCGGCATGTTCCCCGGAAAGCCCCGGAAGCTCCCCCCGCAGCAGCTTGAGGCCGAGCGCCGCATCGCCAATCGTGCCGGTGACATAAAGATCGTCCCCCGCCTGCCCGCCCCCGCGCCGCAGCATGGTGCCCTCAGGCACTTCGCCAATCGCGGTAAGCGACAGAGTGAGCGGCCCCGGCGTCTTCACCGTGTCGCCGCCAAGGAGCGAAATACCAAAACGCGCCTGGTCGCCCTCGAGACCAGTTGCAAAGCGCCTGATCCATGTGTGGTCGATAGCGTCCGTCCAGGCCGTGACGAGCAGATAACCCTTCGGGACAGCACCTTTCGCAGCAAGGTCCGAAAGGTTCACCCGCAAGAGCTTACGCGCAATGCTTTCGGCAGGATCATCGGGAAGGAAGTGAACGCCCGCCACCATCGCATCGACCGTGAGGACCAGTTCACATCCGGGCACGGGCTTCAGATAGGCGGCATCATCCTTCAGCGCCAGCGCACCGGATGCGGTGGCGAGAGGCGCGAAAATCTCTTCGATGATTTCGAATTCGCCGGGACGCTTTCCGTCGCGATCAGCTCCGCTTCGCGGTGTCATTTTCCGCTCCCGCACCGCCCCGGATATCGCGCCCGAGCCGATCCAGAACCGCATTCACGACGCCCGGCTCATCCCCTTCGAAAAAGGCATGGGCCACATCAACATATTCGTTGATGACCACTTTCACCGGAATGTCCTTGCAGCGGCGAAGCTCATAGGTGCCGCAGCGCAGAATGGCGCGCAGCGTCGAATCAATGCGGGCGAGTGACCAGCCCTTGGCCAGCGCGCCATTGACCTGCCGGTCGAGTTCCCGCTGCTCACGAACCACACCCCGGACGACATCCTCGAAATGCGCATTATCCGCCTCGACAATCTCCGTCCCTTCTTCGGGCTGCTCCAGCCGGCGCTCGACAAACTCCTCAATGGCATCATCAAGCGGCGTTGCGGCCACATCCATCTGATAAAGAGCCTGCACCGCACCAAGACGCGCAGCGGCGCGCGCCTTCGGATCAAGCGCATTTTCTTCTGTAGGCTGAACGGGAGCCGCGGACATGAAACTTGGTACTCCGGTACTCAGGAAGCGCCGAGCTTGCGCTTCAGCTCAATCATATCGAGACAGGCAGTGGCAGCACCGCCGCCCTTGTTCTTCTCGTCAACCTTTGCGCGGGCCCATGCCTGCGCGCCATTCTCGACTGTCTGAATGCCATTGCCGAGCGCGAGCGAACGCGACACGGAAAGGTCCATCAGCGCACGAGCGGACTCATTCGACACAATGTCATAATGCGTCGTCTCGCCGCGAATGACGCAACCAAGTGTGACAAAGCCATCATAGCTCTTCGTCACACCGCCATGTGCCATCGCATCCAGCGCAAATTTCACAGCCGCCGGAATCTCGAGCACGCCGGGAACGGCAACACGCTCCCATGTCGCGCCGCGCGCCTCGATGGCAGCAATCGCACCGCGCGCCAGTTCATCAGCAAGGTCTTCGTAGAAGCGCGCTTCGACGATGAGAATATGGGCCTTGGTCGTCACGAAATATCCTCCTTCGCGCGGCGTTTCGCTGTGTCCGATCCGGCAGTCTCGTTCCCCGCAACAGGCCGCTGCCCGACAACGCGCAGCCCATAGCCTTCAAGGCCGACAATGCTGCGGTCCGTATCCGAGAGCAGCACCATGTCACGAATGCCAAGATCGAGCAAAATCTGCGCGCCAACGCCATATTCACGCAGGCGGCGCGGCATACCCTGCTCGCCGCCCTCGCCCTTGCGAAGCAGCATGTCGGACACGACGGTCGCCGTTGTATCCCGGATCAGCACGATCACGCCGCGACCTTCCTCGGAAATGATCCGCATGGACTCGCGCAGAATATGCGAGCGCGGACCCGTTGCACCGAGAATGTCATCGAACACATTGATCGCATGGACGCGGACAAGCACCGGTTCCGGGCCGGAAATGTCGCCCTTCACCAGCGCGATATGTTCGGCATATTCGACCGTGTTCAGATAGACCATCATCTTGAACTCGCCGCCATATTCGCTGTCGAGTTCGGTTTCGATGGCACGATGGATGAAGTTGTCGTAACGGCGGCGATAGGCGATCAGATCAGCGATGGTTGCGATCTTGAGGCCATGAAGCTGCGCAAAGGGCACGAGGTCCGGCAGGCGCGCCATCGTGCCGTCATCATTCATAATCTCGCAGATGACGCCGGCCGGATAAAGCCCGGCAAGCCGCGCAATATCGACCGCCGCTTCCGTATGCCCGGCGCGCACCAGCACACCGCCATCACGCGCCACAAGCGGGAACACATGCCCCGGCGACACGATATCGGTGGCACCCTTTGTCGGATCAATTGCGACCGACACGGTATGCGCGCGGTCATGCGCGGAGATGCCCGTCGAGATACCTTCGCGCGCTTCGATGGAGACCGTGAAGGCGGTCTGGTTGCGCGACTGGTTGTTCATCGACATGAACTGAAGATTGAGCTGCTTTGCCCTGTCTCCCGTCAATGCAAGGCACACCAGCCCGCGGCCATACTTGGCCATGAAATTGACCGCCTCCGGCGTACACATCTGCGCTGGAATGACGAGGTCGCCTTCATTTTCACGATCTTCGGCATCGACAAGAATAAACATCTTGCCGTTACGGGCGTCCTCGATGACTTCCTCGATCGGGGAGAGATATTCCTTGTACACAGATCTCAATCCTTTTGAACCAGCCGCGCCACATACCGGGCCAGCATGTCGATTTCAAGATTAACGGGATCGCCAGTCTTCGCCATTCCCCAGGTTGTCACGGCCTGAGTGTGCGGAATGATATTGACGCCGAAGCGCGTGCCGCCGGATTTCAGGTCTTCCACTTCATTGACGGTGAGCGAGGTGCCATCAAGCGTGACGGAGCCTTTGGGCGCGATGAACCGGCCAAGACCTTCCGGTGCCTCGAAGGTGAACCGCAGAGAATCTCCCTCCGGCCTGATGTCCACGATCCGCCCGACGCCATCCACATGGCCGCTCACGACATGGCCGCCCAGCTCGTCACCAGCCTTCAGCGCGCGCTCGAGATTGATCCTTGCGCCCTCGCGCCAGTTTCCAAGCGTCGTGCAATCGAGCGATTCTTGCGACACATCAACGGCAAACCAGTTACCCTCTCCATCCCTGCCCTTTTCCACCACGGTCAGGCAGCAGCCGGCACAGGCGATGGACGCCCCGATATCGATGCCGTCCGGATCATAGGCGGTGGCAATAATGAAGCGCGTATCACCGCGCTTCTCGACGCTGCGCACGCGGCCAATATCGGTGATGATCCCGGTAAACAAGGCTCAGACGCTCCTCACAAAACTCGCCAGCAAATCATGGCCAACACGCGACACTTCCCTGAGCGAGAAGCGCGGAGCCTCATCGAGATTCTTAACGCCAAGCGCCGCAATCGCCGGATAGCCGTCCCCGCCGATAAGCGCGCCCGCCTGAAAACACTCGATGCGATCAATAAGCCCCGCCCGCATCAGTGAAGCGGAGAGCCGCGCGCCCCCTTCCACCAGAAGCCGCGTCACACCGCGCGCCGCAATGAGGTTGAGCGCCACTTCCATATCCATCGCACCGGTTTCATCCGGCCGCACATCGATGAGTTCGACGCCGCAGCTTTCGAAAGCCTTGCGGCGCTCACTGTCGCCGCCGGGCATGGTTAGCACCCAGAGCGGAACTGTTTTTGCGTCTCGGACAAGCCGCGAGGTAAGCGGCAAACGCAGGCGCCCGTCTGCAATGATGCGAATGGGAGAGCGATCCTCAAGGCCCGGCAGACGGCAGGTGAGTTCAGGATCATCCACAATGGCCGTGGCACTGCCCACCATGATCGCATCATGGGTGGCCCGCAGGAGATGCCCGCGCGCGCGGGCTTCCGGCCCCGTGATCCATTGGCTGTGGCCGTCGCCTGTTGCGGTGCGCCCGTCCAGCGAACTGGCGACTTTCAGCGTCACCAGCGGACGGCCATCCGTCATGGTACGGAAGAAACCTTCATTGAGATATTGTGCCTCTGCCGCACAGATATTTTCCGTGACGGCGATGCCCTTTGCCTGAAGCATGGCAAATCCGCGCCCGGCAACTTCCGGATTGGGATCGGCGACGCCCCCAACCACACGCGCAATTCCCGCCTCGATGAGCGCGGAGGCGCAAGGCCCGGTGCGTCCCTGGTGGGCGCAAGGCTCAAGGCTCACATAGGCCGTAGCCCCTTTGGCAAGGGGTCCCGCACGACGAAGAGCTTCCACTTCGGCATGGGGACGGCCGCCCGGCTGCGTCCAGCCCCGCCCCACGACGCGCGGCCCGCCTGGCTCATCCTCGCGGACAATGACGCAGCCCACAGCCGGATTGGGCGCAACACGGCCAAGCCCCCGCGCAGCGAGCGCAAGGGCATGTCTCATGAATTGCGTGTCATGTGGCCGCATGGTCATGGCCGCATTCCCATTTCGTGTTGTCAGGCCCGCCACGGCCCGCAACAGCGGCCCTAGCGGTCGTCGTCGTCATCCCCCAGGGGGCCGAGCGGCCCGCTCAGTTCGCCCAGGAACTCCTCGAAATCCTTCGCTTCGCGGAAGTTCCGATAGACGGACGCAAAACGCACATAGGCAACCGCATCAAGGGAACTCAGCCCTTCCATGACCAGTTTGCCGATCATGGAAGAAGCAATCTCGCTCTCCCCCATGCTTTCGAGGCGCCGGACGATGCCGCTCACCATACGCTCAATGCGCTCCTGCTCAACCGGGCGTTTGCGCATGGCGACTTGCACGGAACGCATAAGTTTGTCCCGGTCAAACGGGACCCTGCGGCCGGTGGATTTGATGACAGTCAGCTCACGAAGCTGAACCCGCTCGAACGTGGTGAATCGGCCGCCACAGGCTGCGCAGAAGCGCCGCCTGCGGATCGCCGTATTGTCCTCGGTGGGACGCGAGTCCTTCACCTGTGTGTCTTCATTACCGCAATATGGACAACGCATCCGCTGTCAGCCCCCTCGCAACGCGGCCGCACCGGCCTCCATTAATCCTCAGTTCGATCCGCCATAGATCGGGAAGCGGCGGCAAAGCTCGATCACGCGCTCACGCACGCTTGCTTCCACATCCGCATTCTTTTTCTCGCCATTCGCAGCAAGGCCATCCAGCACTTCCGTGATGAGTTTGCCGATCTGCTGGAACTCCGCCACGCCGAAGCCGCGCGTGGTGCCCGCGGGCGTGCCAAGACGGACACCGGAGGTAATAGTCGGCTTCTCAGGATCGAAAGGAATGCCGTTCTTGTTGCAGGTGATATGCGCACGCTCCAGCGCGGCTTCGGCCACCTTGCCCGTCAGCTTCTTCGGGCGCAGATCGACCAGCATCAGATGCGTGTCCGTGCCGCCCGACACAATGGCGAGACCGGCCTCTGCAAGCGTTGCCGCAAGCGCGCGGGCATTGTCCACAACCGACTGTGCATAGGTCTTGAACTCGGGCCGCAGCGCCTCGCCAAAGGCAACCGCCTTGCCCGCGATGACATGCATGAGCGGGCCACCCTGAATGCCGGGGAAGATCGCCGAATTGATCTTCTTCCCGATCTCTTCATTGTTGGAAAGGATCATGCCGCCCCGCGGACCCCGCAACGTCTTGTGGGTCGTGGTCGTGACCACATCGGCATAGGGAAGCGGACTCGGATGCGCACCGCCGGCAACGAGACCCGCGAAATGCGCCATATCAACCATGAACAGCGCGCCCACCTTGTCCGCGATTTCGCGGAACGCCTTGAAGTCGATGACGCGCGGATAGGCCGAACCGCCCGCAATGATGAGCTTCGGCTTGTGCTGCTTTGCGAGGCTTTCCACCTCATCGAAATCGATCAGATGGTCCTGCTGGCGCACGCCATATTGAACCGCATTGAACCATTTGCCGGATTGGTTGGGAGCAGCGCCATGCGTGAGGTGCCCGCCTGCGGCAAGGCTCATGCCCATGATGGTGTCGCCGGGCTGCAGCAGCGCCATCATCACACCCTGGTTCGCCTGCGAGCCGGAATTGGGCTGCACATTGACGAAGGAGCAATCAAAGAGCTTCTTCGCCCGGTCAATCGCCAGATTCTCGGCAATATCAACGAACTCGCAGCCGCCATAATAGCGCCGGCCGGGATAACCCTCCGCGTACTTGTTCGTCATGATGGAGCCCTGCGCCTCAAGCACGGCACGGGACACGATATTTTCCGAAGCGATGAGTTCGATCTCATTCTGCTGGCGCCCGAGTTCCTTCTCGATGGCGTTCAGAATGTCCGGATCGCTCTTGGCGAGTCCGTCAGTAAAGAAACCGGCAAAGCTGCCCTGCCCGGCAGCGGCGTTGCTTGAAGACATAAAAACTCACCTTCGTCTTTGCAGTTCGTTGGACCCCCACACTGCAAGCGGCGCGGCCACGGCACAGGCCATGCCGGGCGCGATCAGGCGGTGCAAGAATTCGAAGGGGCGTGATACCACATCTCGTTTCGCACCGCCAATTTACCACAATGCTTCGCGTTTCAGGCCAGAAGAAGAGCCCTGCCCCGGCGATTTGCCTGTCCGGAAACGCCTTGTCTGTGCCCTGATAATGCGAATTGATGACACTATTAAACTGAATAGTGAGGTTTACTTATCAATTCAAGTTGATGGGCTGTTGATTTAACTTGAGACATACGAATTTACCTTACACAACTAGGGTTTAATC
>NZ_JBATWS010000445.1:0-2788 GCF_049672805.1 Parvibaculum sp. | reverse complement strand
CAACCCGACTCACTATGCCGTCGCGCTCAAATATGAGCAGGGCATGGGCGCGCCTGTGGTGGTGGCCAAGGGTGTTGATGCCGTGGCCTTTAAAATTCGCGAAATCGGTCAGGAACATAATGTGCCGATTATCGAGAATCCGCCCCTTGCCCGTGCGCTCCATGCGACGGTAGAGATCGATCAGGAGATCAAGCCCGAGCACTACAAGGCGGTGGCCGAGGTCATTGGATATGTCATGCGTCTTAAGGCTAAGATGACTGGTGGGCGTGGCCGGAGGTGATTCGGCCAGTGAGATGGAAGCGGGAGCAGGGCATGGCCGAAACGCCGGCCGATTACGCCGAGGCGAGCGGCACTGTCGCGGGCCTGAATAGCCCGGATGAGCAGGAGCGTGCGCTGGATGGCGCCCGCTCGCTTCCCGCGCGCCGCTGGGTGGTGATCGGCGCTGTGGCCTTCGGCATTGCCGCGACCCTGCTCGACACATTATCCGTTCATGCTTTCGGGCTGCCGGGTCTCCTGACAGCACTTGGCCTTGTCGCCATTGGCGGCGCCGTGCTTTACGGGCTTTCGGGCACGAATGCCGATGCGCTGAGCCGTTCCCCGCTTGCCGCAGCCGAGGCGCTGACGGCGCTTCCCGATCCCTGCTATGTGACCGACCGCAGGGGCGTGGTCCTCTTTGCCAATCCGGCCTGGCGTGATCTTGCCGGCGGCTTTGGCGAAACGCGCGCCGTGCCTGTGGAACGGTTGCTCGCCGGGCAGGATGAGGGGGCGGAAATCGCTTTCCGGCTTGCTCAGGCCGCGCGCACCGGCTTTGCGGCAGAAGAAGATGTGGTGATCGCACCGCATGGCGCGGAGCGCATCTACCGCGCCATGGTTCGCCCTCTGGGCGGGCAGGCGGGGGGTGCCGTCTGGCTGTTCCGCGACATCACGGTGGAACGCGAGCGCGTGAAGGCTGCCGAAAAGCGCAACCGCCGCGCGCTTGCCTATGTCGAACATGCGCCTTTCGGCTTCTTCGCCATGGAAGAAGACGGCGCCCTGGTGTTCATGAACAAGCGCCTGGGCGAATGGCTTGGCGTGGACTCCCAGAAGCTGATCGACCGCGGGGCGAAGCTCAGCGAACTTCTTATGGACGAAGTCTCCGCGCTGTCCGATGGCGAGGAGGCGCAGGAAGGGCCGCTTTCGCCGCTTAATGTCGATTTCAGGGGCGCGGATGGCAAGGCGCTCCCCATGCGCATCCTGCGCTCGCGTGTTGGCCAGGCGGGGCGTTCGGCGCGCATCTTTGCGCTGGTGCTGGACCGGACGACCGGCGACAAGGCGGAAGAAACGGCGCGCGACGCCGAAATGCGCTTTGCCCGTTTCTTCAATAATGCGCCTGTCGGCATTGCAACTGTGGATGGCGATGGCTGCATCGACAATGCAAACCGCTCTTTCGTTGCCTATGCGGGGTCGGATGTGTCGCGTGGCACACGGCTGACCGATCTTCTGATGGAAGAAGACCGGGCCGCTGCAGAAGAAGCCATGCAGAATGCAAGGCGGGGCGGGGCGGGCAGCGCGCCTGTCGATGTTCGCCTTGCACGCAACCCGGATCGTGTAGCGCAGCTCTATGCCGCGCGTGTCGATATGGGGCCGGAAGCTTCCACTGTTGTCTATCTGATCGACGCGACAGAGCAGAAATCGCTCGAAATGCAGTTCGCCCAGTCGCAGAAGATGCAGGCGGTCGGCCAGCTTGCGGGCGGCGTTGCGCATGACTTCAACAATCTGCTCACCGCGATCATCGGCTTCTGCGATCTTCTTCTCGCGCGCCATCAGGCGGGCGATCCGTCTTTCGCCGATGTGGTTCAGATCAAGCAGAACGCCAACCGCGCCGCGAACCTTACGCGCCAGCTTCTCGCCTTCTCGCGGCGGCAGACGTTGCGCCCCAAGGTGCTGTCGCTCACCGATGCTTTGGCGGAGCTGCAAAACCTGCTCGCGCGGCTTCTCACCGAAAAGGTGGAACTGCGCATCGTGCATGGGCGCGATCTTGGGCTGGTGAAGGTCGATCAGAACCAGCTTGAGCAGGTGATCATCAATCTCGCCGTCAATGCGCGGGACGCGATGCCAGAGGGCGGCCGCCTCACCATCCGAACGGCCAACGTGTCGGAAGACGACAGCCGCGCGCTTGACCATCCGCTGATGCCGCATGCCGAATATGTGCTGATCGAGGTGTCGGATACGGGCACGGGCATTCCGAAGGAAAATATCGGCAAGATTTTCGAGCCCTTCTACACGACGAAAGACCCCTCCAAGGGCACCGGGCTCGGGCTTTCCACCGTCTATGGCATCATCAAGCAGACGGGCGGCTTCATTTTCCCCTATTCAACGCTTGGCAAGGGCACGACCTTCCGCATCTATCTGCCGCGCTATGTGGAAACAGCGGCCGAGAAGGCCGAGCAGCAGGCGGCAGCCACTGCCGCGCCCGTCGATATGACGGACCTTACCGGCAAGGGGACCATCCTGCTGGTGGAAGATGAAGATGCCGTCCGCACCTTCGCGGCTCGTGCGCTTGGCACGCGGGGTTATGAGGTGCTGCAGGCCGAAAGCGGCGAGGTCGCGCTTGACGTCGTGCGCGAGTATGAAGGCCGCATCGATCTCGTCGTCTCGGACGTGGTGATGCCCAATATGGACGGGCCGACCATGGCGAGGGAGCTGAAGACGCTGCTTCCCGGCGTTCCCATCATTTTCGTGTCGGGCTATGCGGAAGACGCTTTTGCGAAAAATCTCGACCCCGATCAGGAATTCCACTTCCTGCCCA
>NZ_JBATWS010000444.1:0-15249 GCF_049672805.1 Parvibaculum sp. | reverse complement strand
ATGTGGACGCTTCTCCTTCCCCCGGAGAGGCGTCCACAGCCGCTCGCTTGTGCCGCGACAAGAAAGGCTCGGTCGCCATCGAGTTCGCCTTCATCGCGGTCGTCTTCCTGACGATCCTTTTCGGCATCATGTCCTATGGCTTCCAGTTCGCCACACGGATCGCATTGTCTTATGCGGTTGCTGAAGGCGGGCGCGCAGCCGTTATGGCCCTTGATACAGGAACCCGGCAGCAATACGCGGAAGCCGCAATGAACAGGGCGCTGGAATCCTATGCGCCGCTCGTGCTTCCTGACAATGCGATATACGACCTCGTTGAATCGCCTGTCACGCTGGCGGGTGTCGCTGCGACACAGCTCGAAATCACGCTGAACTACACCGACAACCGCTTCTCCTTCCTTCCCTTCATCCCCACGCCGGATGAAGTCATGCGGGTGAGCACCACCTATATCGTCACCGATCCGGATGGGTGAGGGGGCCATGCGCCATCTGTCGAAAGGGCCGGGTCTGAAGGTGGTGGCGGGTGAGCGGATGGAACCGCTTGCCCTTCTTTCATCTACAGCCGCCGCGCTCATCCAGTCAGAGACGGAAGAGGCGCTTCGCGTTGCTCTTGAAAATGCCGCACATCTCTTTGCCGAAATCAGTTCTGCTCGTATCGGCCTTTGCGAAATCGGCTTGTCGCCTTCGGGCAAGCCGCTGATCCTCTGGCAGGCAGCAAGGGGCGGCCTCACGGTAGAAGAGGATACGGGCTTCGTCCGCTGGTTTGACAATGCCCTGGGCGGCGCGCGCGCTTTCAGCGATCCTCGAAGCGACGCTTCATGGCAGGGGCTTCTTTCTTCGCCGGAGATTGCTCGCGACACAGGCATTCATGTGGCCCTGATGCTCGATGGTGAAAAGCCATCCGACGATGCGCTGTCGCTTGCTCCCGCCCTTGTAGATATCGCCGCCGCCTCGCTGTCGCGCATGAGGCTCGCCCATGCGCAATCGCTCGAACATCGCTATACGGGGGAGATGCTGGAATCAGCGCGCCGCTGGCTCGAGCTTGGAACGGATATAGGCTGGGAAGCGCGGAGTGATGGCCGTCTTCGCTGCCGCCGCATTCTCAATCGGCGCGAGGAGATAGCACGCGCTGTGGAAGGACTACGCCTGAGTGAACTTCGCATCGGTGCGGGCGGACACAGCCTGCTCGATCATCTGGAGGCAAGCGGCAGCCTGCGCCATATGCGCGTGCAGGCTGAGGGCGCGCTCCGCACCGCGCTCCAGCCGGGCGAGGCGCTTTATGTGTCAGCAGCGCGCCGCAAGGGCGATGCGCGGGAGATGGATTGGGTCGGCACCTTCTCCGTCGTCGCGGGCGATGAGGCGCGCACAGACATGCGCGAGGCCGTCGCCATGATGGCGCAGGTCAAGACCGGGCGTCTTCGCGAGGAGCGTCAACGGCGCGAGGCGGAAGCCATGCTGCAAGGGCTGCGCCTTCTTCTGTCGAACAATCCGTCCGGCGAAAAGTTCGGCGAGCTTGTCTCCCTCATTGTCGATTGTATCGGCGGCGAGGAAGCGTGCGTGCTCCAGCGGGCGCTTGATGGATCGCCCCGCTATCTTGTGCCCGCGCGAAAGCAGGCGGGGCGCGATGTGGATGAGGCGCTTGCCTTCATTGCAGGTCGGGTGAGCGAGGAGCGCGCCGAAATTTTCGATGCGGGCGAGGATGATGGCGCAAGGCTCTGCCGGGCGCTGGAAATGAGCGGGCATCAGCTCGCCGTGCTCTCCTTGCCGCTTCACGGCGAACATGCCTTTCTCTTCTGCACGACACGGCGAAAGGAAGGCTTCTCTTCGGCTGATCTCGGTTTTGCTGACCGCTTCACCCTGCTGCTGCAACAGGCGCTTCTGCTGCGCGAGGAGCAGGCACAAATCGCGCAGACGGCGAAGATGGCGGCGCTGGGGCAAATGTCCACCAGCATCGCACATGAGTTGCGCCAGCCCCTCAACACGATCTCGCTTGCTGTGCAGAATCTGGAATTTCTGATGTCAGCGCCTGATTTCGACACCAATGCCGCCGCTGCCAAGGTCGCGCGCATTCTCGCGCAGGTCGAGCGTGCAAGCGATGTGATTGATCGCATGCGCCGCTTCGGTCGCAAAAGTGCAGGGGAGAGCAGTCTCGTCCAGATTGCCGATCTCATCGAAGGCGTCGAAGCGATCATGAATCACGTTCTGATGCAGGCGGGCGTGCGCTTCGAGAAGCAGGTGCCCGAAGACCTTTTGGTTTTTGCCGATCAGCTTCAGCTTGAACAGGTTATTGCCAATCTGATGCAGAATGCGGTTGATGCCATTTCAGGCATCGGCGCGCGGCATGAGCGCGCGGAGAGCCTGATAAGGATCATTGCGTCACCCGCGCCGGAAGAAGGCATGGCCGTCATTCGCATGGAAGACAGCGGCCCCGGCTTCCGCCCCGAAATCATGGAGCGCGTGCTCCAGCCCTTCTTCACCACGAAATCGGCCGAACATGGTACGGGCCTTGGCCTTGCCATCTGCGATACGATTGTGCGCGAAAGCGGCGGGCGAATCGAACTCGGCAATCATGCGGGCGGTGGCTATGTCGCCGTCATGCTGCCGATGGGCAAGTGAGAGACTGCCTGGAAATTTCGCCGAGGTCGCTCGGATCGCCAACACACCAACCTCGTCATTGCGGAGCTTGCTCCGGCAGTCCATGACGCGAGCGCGGAGTAAGATGCGTGGATGCCCGGATCAAGTCCGGGCATGACGATCCTGGGGGAAGAGGCGTTCAAACATCCGCCACGTCTGAGAGACCTACTCTCCGCTCGGAAAGCCGGTGAAAAGATAGCCCTTGCCGCGAATGGTCTTGATGACCATCGGGTGATCGGGATTGGGCTCAAGCTTCCGCCGCAGCTTCACGACGATGCTGTCAAGGCTGCGGTCATAAGGCTGCCACTGGCGATTGAACACGCGTCGGCAGAGATCTTCGCGCGTCTGCGGTGCGCCTTCATGCGCCACGAGTTCGATGAGAAGGTCACATTCCGCCGTTGTCAGCGGCACAAGCGCGCCATCGGGCGCTGAAAGCCTGCGACGATGCGTGTCGAACTTCCAGCGCGGGCTGCTGTCTTCCTGTTCGTCGGCCTCGTGCTTTCCGTTTCGACCGCCTGAACCGCCCGACTGGCTGCTGCGGCGAAGCAGGGCGCGGATGCGCGCCACAAGCTCGCGCAGATTGACCGGCTTCACCACATAGTCATCTGCGCCGAGTTCAAGCCCGACAACCTTGTCAGTAGGTTCGCCCTGACCCGTCACCATGATGCAGGGCGTTATATGCGTCTTGCGGATTTCGCGGAGAATGTCGAAACCATTATCGCTGCCGAGCAGCAGATCGAGAATGACAAGATCGAAATGATCTTCGGCAAAGGCCTCAAGCGCGCTTTGCGCATCGCCTTTGGCCGTGACCTTCATGCCGTTTGCGGTGAGATAGGATGACAGTTCTTCTCGAATGTCAGGATCGTCATCCACCAGAAGAAGCGAGGCCGCATAAGCGCCTGTTGTGTCAGCCGCCTTACCTTGTTCTGTCACAGTCGCCATCGTTTTCCCTCCTCCGGATCAGCCAGAAACAAGCCGCTCAGTCCTGTTCGTCCCCGTCTCCCTCGATACAAGTCTGGCCGGTAAGCTTTAAAGAATTCTATAGTAAATTGAACCTTGCCTCACTCGCCTTTGAGTGCGGGATATGCGCAATTTCTGCATTATGGCTCACACACTTTAGTCGTCGATCGAAGCTGCGTAGTTTCACTCCGGTTTTATTTCCGCAGCTTTCCTTGGGTTTGCCGCCTGCCGCTGCCACCAATCCATACAGTTCTCTACTTCTAGCATCCGCCATTTCCCGGCAAGGTTGTGCGCAGGCAATAGTGATTTGCGTAGCGTCTCAAAACGAGGGCTGGCCCATGAGCTATGAATGCGATCTCAGGGAGAGCGATGTGAACCCCGTCGATGACCGCACCGCAGGTCTGACGGAGGCTGTAGAAAGCCTGAGCGACAGCGAGCTTCGGGATTTGCTGGTCGCTCTTCTCTCCGAATGGCGCAAACGCTGCGATGTGAAAGAGCTGCCTCGCAACTAGTGCGAAGCGGCTCTCACTGAAATGATGATTATCGTGCCGTCTTGCCATCGCACGCATAGCCCCAGGCAAGGCTTGTTGCGAGGTCAATACTGGCGGGCAAATCCCTGATCTGCGGCTTCTGCTCGAGCAGCGCGAGAAAGAGCTGCCGCACCTGTTCCGCCGCAACGCCTTCAGCAGGCAGACAGAAATCAGACTTGCTCATATGCCGCCGCGCGACGGCGTAGTGGCCGAGAAAACCCTGAATATAGGCACCGCACACATTGAGCCGCTGCCTCTCTGCATCGGTAATGGCATTTGTGTCTGCGGGTGTTGCGCAGACTTCGGCAAGGTCTGCGCCGGTCTGCACCGAATACGCCCGCGCCTCCGCAGGGCCCGCAGCCCAGAATGCTGCAACCGCCAGGCTGGCCGCGAAAATGAAGGAATTGAACTTGCTCATTCCGATTCTCCCGTGATCATCGGCCACCGGTTGCTTCCGGGTGCGCGTGGTTCCGGAAAGGAATCTAGCAAGCTGACTCAATCGTGTTGATCTAGTGTTGTCTTGTTTTGTGACCGATTGTAGTCGCGCAACGAAGCGATGCGGCTCGTTCAAGAATGCGCATCGCTTCCTTGTTGGACTTAGATCGGATTGACCGTCGCGCCGCCAAACTCGCTCATCACCGAAGAGACAAGCGCGCGATTGTCATGGTCCCAGGGGTGAAAGTCCTTCTTGTAGAAATCGAGATAGGGCTGCCACAGTCCGCGCAGCGCACCCTTCTTGCCAAAGAGGAAACGGAAACCGCCGCGCCACAGCTCTAGGCGTGACCCTTCATAGGCATGAAGCAAAAGCCGCATGTTGCGCACGACATGCTGGGTGAACTCGATCGTCACAAACGCCATGGCAAGGCGGCGGCGCCATGTCTTGCCGCCCACCGCCATGTAAACGTCAAAGGCGACAGCCTTGTGCTCCGTTTCCTCCAGCGCATGCCAGCGCCACATAGCCGCCATTTCAGGATGGGCGCCCTCGAGCGCTTCCGGGTTGCGGAACAGCGCATCGGCGAGAATGGCCGTGAGGTGCTCAAAGGCGACCGTGCCGCCGAGCTGCTGCAGCGGGCTCAGAAACTTGCGGGCGAACTTCTGGCGGCGATAGACCACACGCTCCATCTTGCGCAGCGAGACACCGCGTGCCCGGCAGAGCGCTTCATTGTAGCTCTGGTGCTCCCGGCGATGGATCGCCTCCTGTGCCATGAAGCCACGGACGCGCCGCTCCAGCTCCGGATCATCGAACTTGCCGCGATAGGCTTTCACACTGTCGATGAAGAACTGCTCGCCCAGCGGAAAGAGGATCGACATGGCATCGAAGAAGGCCGTCTTGAACGGATCGTCGCCATGCCAGTTGGTTTGCAGCACTTCTTCCACGTTGAAATGCTGGTTGCGCGGCACAATCTCGACATTTTGCGGCGTGCGGGATGCGCTGGAACTGTGCATTCATCTTCTCCTTGCGGGCGGAACCGGCAAAAGCCTTTCACAGCACTAGATAATGATTATTGCGCCGCGCAGGAGGTCATCTCCGGCCAAGCAGGGGGTCATAAACGGACAGCTCATGCGAATTGAACCCGGATATGTCGAGATTTTCACTGCAGTCCTGAAGGAGATCGGTCTCGATCCCGCCGCTCTCGAGCTGCCGCGCATCGGGCCGATCACCGAAGCAGAGTTTCGCTCCTTTGCTGAAAGCCTTGTCGCGGCGACCCGTCATCCCGAACTTGCGCTGCGTCTCGGCTCGAATATGCATCTTGGAACACACGGGCTTCTCGGTCACGCCATTCTGAGCAGCCGCAGCCTGCGTCAGGCCGCAAGCTTGTTGATCCAGTACAGTCCCCTTCAAGGCGAGAAGGGCCGCATCCGGCTTTCATTCGCGGGCGACAATGCGGTCCTCTCTTTCGTGCCGCCTTTCGAGGTTGAAGGCGCGCCCCATTTTCTTGTCGAGCTTTTCTTCGCAGGTGTTCTCGCCGCACTTCGCCAGCTCATCGGTCCTCTGCCGACTGAATGTCGCGTGGAGCTTGCCTATGAGCCGACAATGCCGAAGGAAACCTATCGCCGTTATTTCGGTGTCGATGTCTCCTTCAATCATCAGCTCAATCGTTTCATCGGCCCGAATGACCGGATCGACCGCCCGCTTCCTGCCGCCAATATTCCGGTTGCGGAGATGTATCGGCGACAATGTGAGAAGTTGCTGCGTGACATGGATGCAGCAGACGGCCTTGCCGGAGAATTGCGGCGGATGATCCTTGGCGCGCGCGGGCGCTTCCCCGGAATGGGTGAAGCCGCAAACCGCCTTCATATGAGCGAGCGCACATTGCGCCGCCGCCTTGCAGAAGAAGGTGTCTCCTATCGCAGCATTGTCGATGATGTGCGTGCTTATCTTGCGCGGGAATATCTGCGTGACACGCCGCTATCGGTCGCAGATGTCGCGTCGCTTCTGGGCTTTGATGATGTGGCGAATTTCCGTCGTGCTTTCCGCAAATGGCATGGCATCTCGCCCGCAGCCTTCCGCACTTCTCTTTCGCTCCGAAATGAGACGCAGATGAGAGTCTCTTCCTTGCGTGAGTGCGATAAACAAACACTCACGCAATTGCACACGGTTCAACACCGTTAAGCAGTCCAGGAGCATAGGCTTGCCTCAGTTCAACGACGTGAGGGAAGGATAGGCTCATGGCCATGAAGGCAACAAAACTCGTAGCGGCTGCAGGTGCAATGCTCCTCGCAGCGGCCTGCTCCTCCGATGATGCGGTTTTCGGGCGCGGCGGTTCCGGTGGTGGTGGCGGTGGAGGTATCTCCAGCGTCACGGCGCTCGGTGTCACCGGTGAAGATGGTGTCACGGAAAAGCTCGGCCTGGCGAAACTCACTGATCCCATTCTGGGTACGGGCGGTGTGCTGGGCGGTGGTGGTGATGGCGCTCTGGCGGGCGCTCTGCCGGAACAGCTCACAGACGCACTCGCACCCGTGACCTCTGGTCTTGACCCTGTGGTCAGCGGACTGACGGACAATCTCCCCCTCGGTGCGATTGGCACACAGCTTCCCGGTCTCGGCGTTTCGGGTGAAGGCGGCCTTGGTGAAGATCTTCTCGGTCAGGACCTGACGGGCATGCTGCTCGGTGAGACGGGTCTCGTCCCCGGTCTCCTCGCCGGGGGCAATGACGGCCCGCTTGGCGATATTGCAGGCGGACTGCCGGGTCTGCCCGGCGGTGGCGACGGGGCCGGTGGCCTGCTTGCTCCTGTGACCGGTCTCCTCGGCGGTCTCGCGGGCGGCGGCGGTCTGCCGCTTCCCGGTGGTGACGATGGTGCAAATCCGCTCGCTCCCGTGACCGATCTCCTTGGCGGTCTCGCGGGTGGCGGTCTGCCTGGACTTCCGGGGCTTCCGGGCGGCGATGGTGGCGACAGCCCGCTTGCCCCTGTCACGGGTCTCCTCGGTGGTCTGACGGCCGGTCTCCCTGTCGGCAACTGACACACGCGGCTCTGACACTCGACCTGGCGAGAGAGGCGGCGCGAAAGCGTCGCCTCCTTTTTTTGCGTGACACCGGGTCAAAAGAAAGACGCCCGCCACAGTGCCGCAGCGGGCGTCTCCGTCATCCGTCGCTCGTCATAGGCCCGCATCTTCCCTGGGTGAGGGATGCTGCATCGAGATCGGGGAGTACCACGAAATCTAATGACAGCAGGAAGACGCGGCTCGCTCCGGCTCCGGGATGATGGTCCTTCTCCGTTGACGGATAGTCGGGGCGCGCGGCGCGAAAAGTCCATCGGGATTACAAAGAATTACATCGCCGCGTCCGCGCACAGCGCGCCAGACCGCAGCGTCCTTCAGGCGTCTTTCCGTACACGAACGGGGAAGCGCCGGGCCTCTGCTGCCACCTGAACATATCGGCACATTTCTCTACACCGTCGGCCTGTCTCGATTTGCTAGGCAGGATCACACGGGAGGAGTAATGCCATGCGATCATCTCTGTTTGCGTTAGCTGTCACGGGTTTGCTGTTCGGTTGCTCATCGGGCAGCGGTGATCCCTCCTATGTGAACAGGAGCGGCCTCGCCTCATCTTCGGCATTTGCCAGCATGCCGCTCGGCATCACCGGTTCAGGCGGCGCGTCAGAAGAGCTGCTCGGCACAGACATCCTCACGCCGCTCATCGGCAGTGGCGGTCTCGTCGGTGCCACGCTTGGCGGCGGCAGCGACGGTCCGCTGGCAGGCAATCTTCCGGCGGGCGGTCTCATTCCGGCAGGTGCCCTGTCGCCTGTCACGGATGCGCTCGGCCAGATCGAAGCGGCGGTCCCCGGTATCGGTGTCTCAGGTGAAGGCGGCCTTGGCGAGGATCTGCTCGGCCATGACATTACCGGCGCCCTGCTCGGCACGGAGGTCGGTCTAGTTCCCATCCTTCTCGCAGGCGGCGGTGAGGCACCGCTTGGCGGCCTCGCGCCGGAAGGCGCAGCCCCGCTCGCGCCTGTCGGTGATCTCGTCGCAGGCATCATCACCGGCGCACAGTCCGATGCCTCGCAGGGCAATCTGAATGCGCTTGAGCCGCTGATCGGCCCGCTCATTCTCGGCCTGCTCGGCGCAGGTGGCGAAGGCGGAGGGCCCATTCCGGGTGTTGCCCTGCCTGAACTGCCGACGGAGCAGCTCAGCCCGGTCCTTGGACCGACCACCACTCTTGCAACGCAGCTTCTGGCCACCCCGCTTCTGCCCAACGGCACGACAGCCGATCAAATCGTGTTCCCTGTCGTGCTCGGCGGTGTCGCGGGCATCGCAGATGCCGCGCTGCCACTGGGAACCATTGCAGAAACGCTGGCAGGGGCAATGCCATAGCAACACGCGAAAGCGTGCCCGTCATATCTCGAGGGAGGAGCGAGACGATGAGATCAGGGCTACTTTTTTCGACAGCCATGTTTGCCGCGGCGCTTTGTTGGCCTGTGGCAGGCCATGCGGCCCAATATCAGATCGGCAGCGTCAGTGCCGACGTTTCGACAACGGTTTCTGCTGGCGCAAGCGTTCGCGTTTCGAAGCAGGATTGCCAGTTTGTCTCCGTCTATAACGGCGGTTGCCTGGGTCCGGGCGGCGTGGACTATGACGTAAATTCCGACGACGGGAACGTCAACGTGGATCGCGGTGATTTCATTTCCGCTCCCGTCAAGATCATCAGCGAAGCGGACTTCAAATGGGACAAGTACGGTTTCTTTGTCCGCGCCAAAGCTTTCTATGATTATGTCGGCGACAAGGTGCTCGGCACGGGCAGCGGTCGCTTCGGGCCGGTTCTCGCAGGCGGCAACCAGCGCCGTCCGCTTGAAGACGAGTTCCGTGGCGATGATGCGCATAATCTGCAAGGCCGCTCCATCGACCTGCTGGATGCCTTTGCCTATTCGAACTTCCTCGTTGCAGACATGCCGATCTCGGTTCGTCTCGGCCGCCAGGCGGTGAACTGGGGTGAAAGCCTTTTCATTCCCGGCGGTGTGTCGGCCTATCTGCCGCTCGACGTATCGGCGTTGGTGCGTCCGGGCGTGGAGCTGAAGGAAGTCTTTCTGCCGCAGAACTCTCTCTTTGCGAGCATTGGTCTGCCTGCAAGCCTGACTTTCGAGGCACAGTATATCTTTGAATGGGAGCGTTCTGTGCTTCCTGCTTGTGGCAGCTTCTATTCGCCTTCCGACGCTGCCTCCGCCGGCTGTCGCTATGTGCTGTCAGGTGGCGAAGTCTATAATTTCGGCAACGGCACAAGCTACACGCCCACAGCCTTTGTGCGCCGTGGTCCCGATCAGCAGGCCCGTGATTCCGGTCAGTTCGGTTTTGCGCTTCGCTACTACGCTGACTGGCTCAATCACGGTACGGAGCTTTCGCTCTATTACATGAATTTCCACAGCAAGCTGCCCATCGGCACCACCACGGCATCTATGCCGACAGGAACGACGCCCGTGTTGCAGCTTCTGTGCAATCCGAATGTCCCCGGCGCGCTTTCCGGTCCGGGCTGTACCTCTGCCGCTCCGGGCCTCACCGATGATGCGGGCCGTCCCGTCTCGGTCGGTCAGGGTATCTTTGCGGATGCAGCGGGCAGCAGCAAAAATCTCATCGTCCAGTTTGTCGAAGATATCGACATGATCGGCTGGAGCTTCAACACCACCATTCCGATCATCGGAGATGCGACGGCGCTTTCGGGTGAACTTGCCTATTTCCCGAACATGCCGTTCCAGCTCGACAGCAACGAGATTCTCGGTGCCGACATTGTGAATTTCGGCTATACGCCCGGCCCTGGAGAAGCTCCTTATTACACGGGACCCGCTGCGGCACCCGGCTCCATCATTCAGGGCTATCAGCGGACCGATGCCCTGCATGGCCAGATCTACACGCTGAGTACGCTCACGCCGTCCGATCCGATCGTGAATTTCCTCGATGGCAACATGCTCATTCTGGTGGCGAATGTCGGCTTCCAGTATCTGCCGGATGCCAAGGGCAATCGCTATGCGATCCCCCGCTCGGGCGAAACCCATGTGAGCGCGGGTACGGCAGCAACCTTCGGTGACAATTGCATCCGTCTGGGCGGCTGCACAATCAACCCCGTCTATGCGTCAAGCTTCTCCTGGGGTTACAGGCTGCTCGCCCAGATGGAGTACAACAACGCCTTCGACACACCTTACACGCTGAGCCCCTCCATCACATGGAGCCATGATGTCAGCGGCTATTCCGCCGGCCCCATCGGTCCGGGCTTCGTCGAAGGCAAGAAAGCGGTCACGCTGGGCATTGCCGCGAGCTATCTCGATACCTATCGCGTATCGCTCGATTACACGGCCAATTTCGACGCGAAATACCGCAACGGCTCCTACGACAAGGATTTCGTCAGCCTCACCGCGTCCTACGCTTTCTGAGCGAGGCCTGCTCCAAAGCAGCGGCCCTTCCGGTATCATGCCGGGAGGGCCGCATTTTTTGAGGCCGGAGGTGGCTGCCACCCGCCGCCCGCAGCTTGGCGATTGTTTCAATTTGGCATATAGGAGGATGCTCCGGAAAATCAGTGCCTTGCCGGGCAAGGCATGAAAGTTGTGTGTCATGTCTGAGCCGTTGCGGCTTGCGCCTCTAGATCTCTTTATCGATCCGCTCCTGTCCTTTCAGGACAGTCGGCTCCGGGAGTTGCTGGCTTACTGGGAGAGCAAAAGGGCAGGGCGGCCCTATCCCGCGCGCACGGATGTTAGCCCCGGCGAGATTGTGAGCCATTTGCCGACGCTCTTCCTGATCGATGCCACGCCGCCCGCCCTTGCCATCAGCCATTTCAGCGTGCGGCTCATGGGCACGGCGCTCAACAGTCTTTTCGAACGTGATTTCACCGGTCAGTCCCTCACAGACGAATTTTCGGAGAAAACAGGCGCGGCCATCGGCAAGCTGCTCGGCATTGTCTGCCAGCTTCGGCGCCCGTTGCGCCTTTACGGGCGTGCCTCCTTCGCGCCGGGCCAGCCCGTGACGGAGGTTGAGGCGGTGCTCATGCCGATCACCCGCGCGGGCGGCGAGGTCGATATGGTGATGGGCGAACTTTTGAAGCGCGCTTCCGCCTAGCGGTTCTGCGCCTCGCTCGAGGTGAGCTGCAGGAACACATCCTCAAGATCGGATTCCACGGTGGAGATATCCGCAATCTCCATCCCGCCCGCCGAAAGCGCGCCGAGAATGACCATCGCGCTTGTCTCCGCAGGATTGTAGAGCACGGAAAGCGTGCCATCCGCCCGCAGCTCCGCCTTCATGCCCTCAAGAGCAGTCGGAATCTGCGTTATCGGCGCGGTTGCCCGCACGATCAGCTTCTTCTCGCTGATGCGCGAAAGAAGCGTTTCCTTCCCCTCGCAGGCAACCACCTGTCCCTTGTCGATAATCGCGATCGTGTCGCAAAGCGCTTCGGCTTCTTCGAGATAATGCGTTGTGAGCACAATGGTCGTGCCGCGCTCATGCAGGCTTTTCACATAGTCCCAGAGCTGTCGGCGCAGTTCGATGTCAACGCCCGCTGTCGGCTCATCAAGAATGAGGACGGGCGGATTGTGAACCATCGCCTTGGCAACAAGGAGTCGCCGCCTCATGCCGCCTGACAGCGTGCGGGCATAGGCATCCGCCTTGTCGTCCAGTCCCATCGCTTTCAGGATTTCCATGGTGCGCCGTTCGGCCTTCGGTACACCATAAAGCCCCGCCTGCATTTCCATCACTTCGGCCGGCGTGAAGAAGGGGTCGATATTCAGTTCCTGCGGCACCACGCCAATCGAGGCACGCGCCTGCCGGGGATTGACGTCGATATCAAATCCCCAGATCGATGCTGAGCCGGAGGTCTTGAGTACAAGCCCTGCCAGAATATTGATGAAGGTCGATTTTCCGGCGCCGTTCGGCCCGAGCAGCGCGAAAATCGATCCGCGCGGAATGGCAAGGTCAATCCCCTTCAGCGCTTCCTTTGCGGGCTGGTTGCCGCTTGCCTTGTAAACCTTCCGCAGCTGCCTCGCGCTGATGGCATACTCATTTTCGACGCTCGGTGCCGGTTCTTCCGGCGCGGGCGCTTTGAACCTGTTTTCCTCACCGGCAAACGTATGGGCCATGAAACACGTTTCCTCTATGGCGCAGGGGCGGAGGTTGCCGGGACGTTTCCGGCAATGCGAAGCACGCGCTATAGTGCGGCTTCGCGAGGCGAGGCACTATAGAAGACCCCCGGGAGATAGGAAAGGCGAGGCGTGGCAAGCGGCAAGACGGAGATCGAGGCTGAGGTGACGAAAAACAGCGCGGCCGGGCCGCTCAAAAAGGGCGACCATCTCTTTCTGGTGGATGGCTCCAGCTATATTTTCCGTGCCTATCACGCATTGCCGCCCCTGACGCGCAAGTCGGACGGGCTGCCCGTCGGCGCTGTCTCGGGCTTCTGCAACATGCTCTACAAGCTCATCGAAGACACGAAGGATGAGTTCGAGCCGACCCATCTCGCTGTGGTTTTCGATGCGGGTTCCAGGACATTTCGCAACGACATCTATCCTGAATATAAGGCCAATCGCGCCGAACCGCCGGAAGACCTCGTGCCGCAATTCGCGCTGGTCCGCGATGCGACCCGCGCCTTCGGGGTGCCCTGCATCGAAAAGCCGGGCTATGAGGCGGATGACATCATTGCAACCTATGCCCGCATGGCCCATGAGGTCGGTGCGCGTGTCACCATCGTCTCCTCCGACAAGGACCTGATGCAGCTCGTGAACGGTCATGTTGACATGCTCGACACGATGAAGCTCAGGACCATCACCGAGCCGGAAGTGATCGAGAAATTCGGTGTGCCGCCCGAGAAGGTCGTTGACGTGCAGGCGCTTGCGGGCGACAGCATCGATAATGTGCCCGGCGTCCCCGGCATCGGTATCAAGACGGCGGCCCAGCTCATTCTGGAATATGGCGATCTTGAAACGCTGCTCGAGCGTGCTTCCGAGATCAAGCAGACCAAGCGCCGTGAGAACCTCATCGCCTTTGCCGATCTCGCGCGTATTTCAAAGCGTCTCGTCCAGCTCGATGCCCATGTGCCGCTCGATGAGGATCCGGGCAGCATGGTCATGCGCGACCCGGACCCCGAAAAGCTGATCGGCTTCCTGAAAGATATGGAGTTCACCACGCTGACGCGCCGCGTCGGCGAGCGTTACAATATTGATATCGACGCGATCAGCGCCACCGGCGCCCATCCGCCGCAAGCAGAAAGCGCGGGAGGGGCGAAAGCGGAGGAGACGGAGAAGCAGACTGTCCGCCGCACCGCGCGGGGCGGTATGCCCGGCGCAACAATCAAGGGGATCGACCTTGATTTTGCAAAGGCGACATACACCGCCGTCACCACGCTTCCCGATCTCGAAATCTGGGTCGCGCGGGCCTATGAGCAGGGCTTTGTTGCAGTCGATACGGAGACGGATTCACTCAATGCCATGCAGGCGCGTCTTGTTGGTGTCTCTCTGGCGCTGGTGCCGGGCGAAGCCTGCTACATCCCCCTGCAGCATGGCGCGGGCGGCGGGCTCGATTTCGCCAATGCCGAAGGCCAGCCACAGATTCCGCTGAAACAGGCACTCGCCGTTCTGAAGCCGCTGCTGGAAGACAGGTCTGTCCTCAAGATCGGCCAAAACCTGAAATTCGACATGCTCGTGCTCGCCCAGCATGGCATCGACCTCAACGGGATCGATGACACCATGCTCATGTCCTATGCGCTGGATGGTGGCAAGCACGGGCATGGCATGGATGAGCTTGCCGAACGTCATCTCGGCCACAAGACGATTTCCTTCGCAGATGTCGCAGGCAAGGGCAAGGCGCAGGTCACTTTCGATCAGGTGCCGATTGATCGCGCGACCGCCTATGGCGCAGAAGATGCAGATGTCACGCTGCGCCTCTGGCACATATTGAAGCCGCGCCTCGTCGCAGAACGTCGCGTTACTGTTTACGAAACGCTGGAACGTTCGCTGGTGCCCGTGCTGGCCGCAATGGAGCGCGCGGGCGTCAAGGTGGACAAGACCGTGCTGGCGCGCCTTTCGGGCGAGTTTGCGCAGAAGATGGCACAGTATGAGGACGAGATTTACGAGCTTGCAGGCGAGCGCTTCAATATCGGTTCGCCCAAGCAGCTCGGTGAAATCCTGTTCGACAAGCAGGGCCTTGAAGGTGGACGCAAGACAAAGACGGGCGCCTGGTCCACCGATGCCGACACGCTCGAAATGCTCGCAGCGCAGGGCCATGATTTGCCACAGCGCGTGCTCGACTGGCGCGGTCTTTCGAAGCTGAAAAGCACCTATACGGATGCGCTGCCTGAATTCATCCACCCGGAAACAGGCCGCATTCACACCAGCTATTCGCTGGCCGCGACCTCGACCGGGCGTCTCGCATCAACCGATCCAAACCTGCAGAACATTCCCGTCCGCACGGATGACGGCCGCCGTATCCGAACGGCCTTCATCGCGGAAAAGGGAAATCTTCTCATCTCGGCAGATTACAGCCAGATCGAGCTGCGGCTTCTTGCGCATATTGCGGATATCGAGGCGCTGAAAAAAGCCTTTGAAGACGGGCTCGACATTCATGCCATGACCGCTTCCGAAATGTTCGGTGTACCGATTGAAGGTATTGACCCGGCCGTTCGCCGCCGCGCCAAGGCAATCAATTTCGGTATCATCTACGGCATCTC
>NZ_JBATWS010000443.1:0-2281 GCF_049672805.1 Parvibaculum sp. | reverse complement strand
GTGAACCTAGTCGGAAGGGATTGAGTGTTCCATGCTGGAACTACGGAAGATTGGTGATCGCGTCCTTGGCGGGCTGCTTTCCTTGCCACGCCCGGCCAAGAGAATAGTTGCGGTTTCCGTAGATATCATTCTTGCCATTATGACAATTGCTCTGGCGCTCGCGTTGCGTCTTGAGGCATTCGTGCCGCTCACCGGGACGCGGGTATGGGCGGCGGTCGCGGCGGCTGCGATCGGCATTCCTGTTTTCACCTATTTCGGGCTTTATCGCGCGGTCTTCCGCTTCTCCGGATGGCAGGCGATGGTGAATATCACCAAGGCGGTTGCCGTCTATGGTGTGATCTTTGCGGGCATCTTTACATTTATTGGTGTGCCAGGTGTGCCGCGCTCGATCGGTCTCGCCCAGCCCGTGCTTTTTCTGGTTGCCCTCGTCGCCGCGCGCGCCATCGCGCGTGACATGCTGGGAAGACATTCCCGCTATGCAAAGCGAGCCGATGATCAGCGTGTACTCATTTATGGTGCCGGCGTTGCGGGTCAGCAGCTTGCGGTTGCCCTGTCCGCTGCGGGCAATCAGGAAGTTGTCGGATTTCTTGATGATAATCGCAGCCTGCATGGGCAGGTGGCGAATGGTGTGAAGATCTACAATCCGGCTTCCCTGCATTATGTGATCCCCAAGCTTGATGTCACCGACATTCTGATTGCCATGCCTTCGATCAGCAGGGCGGAGCGGGGCCGGATCATGCGTGACCTCGAGGTCCATTCAGTCCGTGTGCGCACCATGCCGGGCCTTGATGATCTGGCGACGGGTCGTGTGCAGGTGAGTGACATTCGTGAGCCGGATATTCACGAACTGCTGGGTCGTGACCCCGTCGCACCAAACCACGCCCTTCTCAATCGTGATATTCGCGGCCGGGTGGTGATGGTTACAGGCGCGGGCGGTTCCATCGGTAGCGAATTGTGTCGCCAGATACTGAAGTGTGAACCCCGGATGCTTCTCCTGTACGAGATGACCGAGTTCGCGCTCTTTCAGATTGAACAGGAGCTGTTGGCAACAGCGCGGCAGAGGGGATTGCGGTCCACCAGTATCATTCCCCTTCTCGGCTCCGTTCAGGACAGGCGCCGGATGCAGCAGGTTTTCTCGGCATATTCACCGCAGACGGTTTATCACGCCGCCGCCTACAAGCATGTACCACTGGTAGAGGCCAACCCGTTTGAGGGCATCCGGAACAATGTCTGGGGGACATGGGTATGTGCGGAAATGGCGCGCGCGCATGGTACCGCGAACTTTGTTCTCGTCAGCACGGACAAGGCAGTTCGGCCGACCAATGTAATGGGCGCGAGCAAACGACTCGCGGAGCTTGTGCTTCAGGCTTTTGATGAGGAAGAGCGCCGCGCTGTCATCGAAGGTGGCAAGCCGGCGAAGAGAACCTGCTTCTCGATGGTCAGGTTCGGCAACGTGCTCGGCTCTTCGGGTTCTGTCTTGCCGCTCTTCCGGCGCCAGATACGCAATGGTGGTCCCATAACCATCACGCATCCTGATGTCACCCGTTTCTTCATGACGATCCCTGAAGCTGCGCAGCTCGTCATCCAGGCAGGGGCGATGGGAAGCGGAGGCGATGTTTTCCTGCTCGACATGGGCGAGCCGGTTCGCATTGCCGATCTGGCACGACGTATGGTGGCGCTGTCCGGCCTCACTATCCGCGACGCCAGCAACCCGGATGGCGATATCGAGATTGAGGTTATCGGGCTGCGCCCCGGCGAGAAGCTCTATGAAGAGCTGCTTATCGGAGACAATCCCGAAAGAACGGACCATGTCCGCATCATGAAGGCGCATGAGGATCATCTGAGCTGGGACATGCTTGAGCCCAAGCTTCAGAAAATCATGATGACGATTGAAGAAAGCGACCTCTCGACGCTCAAGCTTATCCTTGGCGAACTGGTTTCCGGCTCTGGTCCCGACTCCGAAGCGCTTTGCGCTGCGAGTGCCTGATCCATGTGTCTGCGAGTTTTTGTTGAGCAGGGGTAGAAAGAAATATTGCGCACGGCTCTCGTCACCGGATCAGCCGGATTCATCGGTTACCACGTCTCAGCGCGGCTGCTTCGAGACGGCTTTCGCGTCATCGGTCTCGATGCGCTGACGGACTATTATGATGTCCGGCTGAAGGAGCGGCGACATGCAATGCTCAGGCAGTCAAAGGAGTTCAGTGCCGAGGAACAGCGTCTTGAGACACCGGGATTTCTGAAAGAGCTGTTCGAGCGCGAGAGGCCCGAGGTGGTGGTGCAC
>NZ_JBATWS010000442.1:0-4695 GCF_049672805.1 Parvibaculum sp. | reverse complement strand
GCATCATATTGCGCATGATAGGTCGCGTGATCGCCGACGATGTTCACGATGGGCGTTTGCGCACGGCGCGCATTGTGAAGATTGGCGAGGCCGTTTGCGAGGCCCGGGCCGAGATGGAGCAGCGTCGCCGCAGGCTTTTCGGCCATGCGGCCATAACCATCCGCCATGCCTGTCACCGCGCCCTCAAAGAGGCCGAGAATGGCGCGCATGCCCTCCACCTTGTCGAGCGCGGCCACAAAATGCATTTCCGAGGTGCCGGGGTTTGAAAAGCAGACTTCCACGCCTGAATTGACCAGTGTGCGTACAAGGCTTTCTGCGCCATTCATGATCCGGAACCTCCATTGTTATCCGTTTCCGGCTTCTTTGCGTGCCGGTGCCGGAAGCTTAAAGCAAAAACAGACTGGCGACACGCGCGAGCACCACGCCGCCGAAAATGATGATGAGGATACCCGACACCTTGTTGACGATGCCAAGAAGCACATCATTCATCCGGTGACGAAAGAGGCTGACAAAGCCGGACAGACTCGCCCACCAGAGCGCCGACCCGGCCATGACGGCCAGCACCACCGTTGCCGCATGGCCGTAATCTTCGCCCGCACTCGCAAGCCCCGCCACTCCGCCGAAAATGGCGATGAAGCCGAGCATGGTTGCAGGGTTGGTGATGGTGAGTAAAAAGGTCGTTACAAAGACGGCCGCCAGGGCGCCCGAAATCCCTTCCTCCGCGTTCTGATCGAAACGGGGACGCACCATCAGCGTGCGGATGCCAAGGCCCAGAAGGAAAAGCCCGCCCACAATTTGCAGTCCGATTTCAAAGCGGATGACGAGTTCGATCGCGGCCGTCAGCCCGAATGCGGCAATAGCGGCGAAAATCGCATCTCCTGTCGCCGCGCCACCGCCCGTGAGGAATCCGTTCAGCCAGCCATAGCGGAGCGTGCGCCTGATGACGATCAGATTGACAGGACCGATGGGCGCTGCGACCGCAAGGCCGATCGCCACGCCATTTGCCACCAGTCCAAAATCAATCATGCAGGCGCTGCCCTTCTCGTCAGACGATCACGACATCGTTGCCGGGCGGATCAGCATAGAGTTTCTCAACCAGCGCCGCGCGCCGCGAAAGGGCGACCGCCTGATTGATATAGCCCTTGTCTGTCAGTTCGCCTGCATCAACGCTGGGCGGCTCTGCCATGAGCAGCGCGCGGACAATGCGCGTGCTCGATCCGGGGTTGCCCTTGTTGTGCCCGCGCAGCCCTTCCGCCAGCTGCTCCAGCACCGCCGGGTGCCGAATGAGATCTTCGATGGCGAGAGACTGATCGCCTGCAATGTTGCGACAGGCGGGAATGTTCGGGAAACCGAGCACGCCGATCCATGCGCGATCAAGCCCCGCAATAAGGGCATCAGACAGAATGCCGTTCGAGTTCGTCACGACATCGACACGCAGCTTGCCCGCGCTTACCCATGTGCCGGTGGAGAGCTTGAAGTCTTCCGCCACGCGACCGTCAAAGACCAGACCTTCTTCCGGCCGGTCGGGATCGACAAGGCGCGCGCCATCACCGAGGCGATAGAAACCTTCTTCGTCATAGGCTTCGGCTGTCTTTTCCGGGTTGCGGTGATAGCCGGGCGTGATGCAATCGCCGCGCACACGCACTTCAAGTTTTTCGCCGACGGGCGCGAGCTTCAGTTCAACTCCCGGCAGCGGCAGACCAAGAAGGCCCATGCGCTCTGTCGGCCAATGCACATTGCAGATGGTGGGCGCGGTTTCGGTTGCGCCGTAGCCCGATGAAAAGGCGATGCGCTCCCCGACAACGCGGATGGCGACCTTCTGGATGCGATCATAAAGCGACTGGCTGAGCGCGGCACCCCCATAGGCAAGCGAGCGCAGGCGGGAGAAGAAGTTCTTCGCAAGCGCCTCATCCGCCTCAAGTTCGTCAATCAGCATGGTGTAGGCCGCAGGCACATTCGAGTATGCCGTCGGTGCAATCTCGCGGAGGTTCTGCACCGTTTCAGCAAAGCCGCCCGGCACGGGGCGACCACCATCGATGTAAAGCGTGCCGCCCGAGACGAGCAGATTGTTCAGAATGGCATTGCCGCCGAAGCAATGGTTCCAGGGCAGCCAGTTCAGAAGAACCGGCGGCTCATCGCCCTCTTCTTCCACCATCACGCTGCGCGGCATCACCGAGTTCACGCACATCATGCGCTGTGTGGTGATGACGGCCTTCGGCATACCTGTGGAGCCGGAGGTGAAGAGATATTTCGCCACCATGTCATAGTTGAGGCGCGCATAGCTCTCTTCGACATCATTGCGCGGCGTCGTGCCAAGGAAATCGCTGAAGGGTGTGCCGAGTGAGCCGTCAACTGTGACAAGTTCAACGCCATCCAGCGAAAGCGCTTCGAGACCGCGCAGATAAGGCGCGGAATCCTGCATGAAAATCAGCTTCGGTTCGACGAGACCGAACACATAGCGGAGCTTTTCGAAATCCGAGCTCATCGTGCTGTAGGAAGGCGAGACAGGCGCAACCGGCACACCCGCAAGGATCGCCCCATAGATGAGAAGCGCATGTTCGATCGAATTGCCGGACAGGATCATCACCGGCGTTGACTGATTGAAGCCGCGATCGAGAAGCGCCTGCGCAATGGCATTCACCTTCGCATTGGCTTCGGCATAGGTCAGCAATTCCCATTCGCCGAAGCCAGTGGTGCCGGGGGCAACTGGCTTGCGCTTGCCAAGCCAGACACGATCGGGTGCTTCCACCGCCCATTTGCGGATCGGCTCAATCAGATTGACAGGCGGCGTGCGCAGCGAATGCGGATTGCGGAGCAGGATGGAGCCATCGGCACGGCGCTCCACCTCGATCCGGCGTTCAACATATTTCGGGTCGCGGAAAGGGGGCAAATTGAGGTCCAAGGTCACATTCCCCTTATCAGGCGTTTACATCGACAATGGCGCGGCCGCGCACATTTCCGGCGAGAATCTCGGTAGCGAACTTCGGCACATCATCAAGTTTTGCGCGGAAGCTAAGCGCTTCGAGCTTCTTCATGTCGAGATCGGTGGCAAGACGCTTCCACGCTTCCTCGCGCTTTTCCTTCGGCGCCATCACACTGTCGGTGCCCGCAAGCGTGATGCCGCGCAGGATGAAGGGCGCGACGGAAGCAGGTAGATCAAGCCCCTGCGCAAGGCCGCAGGCCGCAACCGTGCCGCCATATTTCGTCATAGAGAGAACATTAGCGAGGGTGTGGCTGCCCACCGCATCGACAGCCCCTGCCCAACGCTCCTTGCCGAGCGGCTTTGCGGGGTTTGACAGTTCGTTGCGGTCGATCACTTCATCCGCACCCAGAGTTTTTAGATAATCCGCTTCGGAAAGGCGGCCCGTCGAGGCGATGACGCGGTAGCCGAGCTTTGCAAGAAGCACGATGGCGACGGAGCCGACACCTCCGGCAGCGCCGGTGACGAGCACATCGGAGCCGGGCTTCACGTCATTCTTTTCAAGCGCGAGCACGCACAGCATGGAGGTGTAGCCCGCGGTGCCGATTGCCATGGCCTGCTCGTTCGAAATTGCGTCGGGGAGTTTCACCAGCCAGTCGCCTTTCACGCGCGCCTTTTGCGCATAGCCACCATGATGGCCTTCGCCGACGCCCCAGCCATTCAGCACCACACGGTCTCCGGGTTTGAAATCAGGGTGATCGGATGTCTCGACCTTACCGGAGAAATCGATACCGGGGATAAGTGGCCAATGGCGGATGATTGGTGCGGCACCTGTGAGGGCGAGACCGTCTTTGTAATTTACCGTGGAATATTCGACGGCGACGGTGACATCGCCTTCCATCAGGTCGGCTTCCGTGAGATTGACGAACTCGACCTGCGGGGCCTTTTCGCCTTTCGATACGCGGATCGCGCGGAATGTCCCTGTCATATCCCCTCCCTCACCTGTGCCTGTTGTCTTGATGGCTTTTTATGAATGGCTTTGGGCGACAAACGAACCCAAATCCGGCATCGGGTCAAGCGACGTGCGGCGCCGCTGCCGGAGTGCTCTCCCCTCTGGCCCGCCGTCAATTCTAATCCATTGTTTTCATTTGTGAATTGAGAGAGCGGGAGCGCCCGCGTCAGCGATGCGGGAGATTTTCGACAAAGAGGATCGGCTCGCCTGTCGCTTCGGCGCTGAGTTCGTCTTCCCACATGGCGCGGTGGCCGCGTACCACTGTGCCGACAGGCCAGCCCTTCACCTTCATGCCGTTATAGGGCGTCCAGCCGCATTTCGAGGCGATCCACTTGTCTTCGATGACGCGCTCGGCATTCATATCGACAATGGTGAGGTCGGCATCATAGCCGACCGCGATGCGGCCCTTGCGCGCCATGCCGAACACACGCTGCGGCCCCGCTGAGGTGAGGTCCACGAAACGCTGAAGCGTGAGGCGGCCTGCATTCACATGATTGAGCATGACGGGCACCAGTGTCTGCACACCGGGCATGCCGGAAGGGGATTTCGGATAGGGCTGTGCCTTCTCTTCTATCGTATGCGGCGCATGATCGGAGCCAAGCACATCGACCACACCTGCGGCGATCCCCTCCCACAGCCCCGCGCGATGCTCGTGGCCGCGAATGGGCGGGTTCATCTGCGCATAGGTGCCGAGTTCCTCATAACATTCGGGCGCGGCGAGCGTGAGGTGCTGCGGCGTTACTTCAACCGTCGCTATGTCCTT
>NZ_JBATWS010000441.1:0-7789 GCF_049672805.1 Parvibaculum sp. | reverse complement strand
TCTTATTGATCGAAAAGCCGGTGGCGAGCCAGATGTCTGAAATGCAGACTAGCCCGTTGCCCTCAGTTCGGATTTGCTTGCCGCGAAGGGTCGGTAAATGGGCGTTGTTCATCGTCGTCCTTTCTGGTTGCGTCATTTCGCACCAGTGGACAAAGCCCCCATACCTGCCTAAAATCGGCCCATCCAGGGAGGGCGCTGTTCCACCAGCGCTGGACCCAAACGAGCCGTCCTGATCCCCAAGATCATGGACGGCTCACTTGTTTGAGCCAGATTCAAAGTACCACCCTCAAGCTAAGCTGGCAATGTATCGAGCGGCATGCGTTTTTATTTCAAAATCAATGGCTTAGGTAATTTCTTGTAGGGCTGGCGTTCTTGATTTGTCCTTTGCAATGCGGTCCAGTCTGTTAGTGGGACATAACGAGGCGAATCCTTGGGTTTGCAAAGTATACTATTCCCCCAGAGAGAGACGCCACCCGGCACCGCATCGCCTGCCGCCGGTGCGCCTGCAAGGCTCGCAATCCCGCCGCCCGCTCCGAAAATCTTCGCAAGACGGTTGAGCAGGTGCTGGCGAATCTCGGTGACGGTCATGAACTGCGAGGCCGAGGAGCTGGCATGGGCTTCGCCCGACAGCGCGTCATAGGCCGCTCGCGCCTCATCGTCGGTCATGGTCACAATCTCGTCAAAGAGCGGATGACCGGGACCGAAACTCTGAAGCGCGGCGCCGGCACCCTGCTGGTTCGACGTGTTGGCGATGTCGCCGAAGTTGATATTGTTGCGCACCAGCTGGAGATAGACGTTGTTGGCGTCGTAATCGAGCGCCGCATCGAGGAAGACATAATCGGACAAGACCGTGCCGAAAGTGCCGTCGATGCCGGCATCAGCCGTCAGGATCTTATAGACCGATGACGGAGCGTAGGTGCCGTTGAGACCGATTTTATGCACCGACGCGCCATTGAGAAAGGCGGTGCCGGTGACATGGATCAGGTCCGCATCGGTGTTCGAGGGATCGGTCTCGACTTCATAGGTCGCATCGGGATCAAAGGTGAAAGCTCGCGCCCGCAAAGCCCGAGCTGTCGCCGGTCAGCGTTGTCGTGCCCGCACCGAGCTGACGGAAATCGCCCGAACCGGACATGACGCCGACATAAGTGTAGGCGTCCGAGCGGTCGATGGCGAAGGTGCCGTCATTGGTCACATCGCCCGCGAGCGCGCCCGTGGTACCGCCATCGCCGAGCTGCAGCGTACCGCCGGAGATCGTCGTGCCGCCACCATGCGCCGCAGCGGCCTTGAAGACCGTCTTGCCGCTTTCGACCAGCACTTCGCCGTTGCCGGAGATCGCCGCACCGAAGATCAAGCCGTTATCGGTGTGGTTGAAGACCAGCTTTCCATCGCCGTCGCCGAAGGCGAGCGATGCAGCATCAAGCGTACCGGCGGCAACCGCCGCCTCGCCCGAAGCCGCGCCGATGTTCAGCCGGCCGATCGAGCCGGCGACGGACGCGACGAAGACCGTGCCTTCCGACACGACCGCTCCCCCATCTGAAATGCCGAGCGTGCCGGAGCCTGCATAGCCGACATAGAGATCGCCCGAGTTGGTCCAGGTGCTGGCGTTGTAAACGAGAATGGAACCGCTTGTTCCAGCACCGCTACCAATCTGCGCGTCAGCAGAGACGGCGTCGGCGGCGTCGATCTGCACTGTGCCACCATTATCAACGGTGACACTGTCACCTGCCGTGGGGACACCGGCCGGGTTCCAGTTGACGCCGTTGGCCCAGCTGCCTGCGCCCGGATTTTGCCAGTCTGCAGCCTGAAGAGGTGAAGTGGGAAGCAGGAGACCTGCACACAAAACCACCCCTGCGCCTGCCGCATTGCGGCGCACGTCGTACCAACGCTTTTTATCCATTGCCCCCCAGAACCCTGCTTCAGGCCCGGACCACCCCTAGCCCGCGCAGTTGATTTGTCATTTGACCCAAATAGGATTTAAGTTCCGTTACTACCGATTTGGGACATCGCTTTTCCGGGCTCTCGGCAGTCAGAAGTATCAAGGGTTCTGAAGTCTCGTTCAGCCTCGCGTGAAAGCGCGGCGAAGGTCTCCGAGGCGCACAGCACCCGTGATCTGGCAGAGGAAGAAGAAGGCAACGGCGCCAAGCCCGATCAGCACCATCAGCGCCGCAAGGCTGATCGCAAGCCCCTCATCAAGATAGGGCGAGAGCGCGGCCGCGCCGAACCAGAGCGTCGCGCCCATTCCTCCTGCTGCCAGAAGGATGAGAGGCAGGCGGCGCGCAAGTTGCGCGTCCGGCGTGAAGGCGCCCTGTCGGTTGAGCCGCCAGCCAAGCTGGCCCGCATTGAGCCAGGCGGCAACCGTTGTTCCCGTTGCAATGCCCGCAAAGCCGAAGGGCACAAAAAGCACGATGCTTGTTGCGATGTTGACCGCAATCGAGATTGCCGCAAAGCGGAGCGGCGTTTTCGTGTCTTCCCGCGCGAAGAAGCCCGGCTGGAACACCTTGATGAGCACGAAGGCCGGAAGCCCCGCCGAATAGATGATGAGTGCAAGCGCCGTGGCTTCGGTGTCGGCGCGGGTGAAAGCACCGCGCTCGAACAGCACACGGATGATTTCAAATGACAGCATCGCTGCACCGACAGCAGCGGGAATCGTGAGCAGCATCGAAAACTCGATGGCGCGGTTCTGGCTCCAGGCAACGCCTTCCGTATCATTCGCGCGCAGGCGGCGCGACAGTTCCGGCAGAAGCACAATGCCGATCGCAATGCCGATCACGGCGAGCGGAAGCTGATAGATACGGTCCGCATAATAGAGCCATGACACCGCACCCGCCTGCAGCGAGGCGATCATGGTGCCGATGGTGAGGTTCACTTGCGTAATGCCGCCCGCGATGACGCCCGGCACGCCGAGACGGAATAGGCGGCGCACTTCCGGCGTGAGGCGGGGCCTGCGCAACCGCAGCACGATGCCCGCCCGCCAGAGAGAGAAGGAGAGCCAGACAAACTGCACCACACCTGCCGCTGCCACACCCCATGCCAGCGCGCGGCCCGGATTATCCGTCAGCGGCACCAGAAAGAGGATGGCGAAGATCAGCGTCACATTGAGCATGACGGGCGCAGCCGCGCCGGGAAAGAAGCGGCCCAGCGAATTGAGGATCGCGGATTGCAGCGCAGTCAGCGAAATGAAAAGAAGATAGGGAAAGGTGATCCGCGTGAACTCGACCGCCCAGTCGAATTTCTGCGGGTCTTCCGAAAAGCCCGGTGCGAAGATAAGCATGAGCCAGGGTGTGGCAAGCTCGGCTGCGATGGTGATGAGAAGCAGCGCGACGAGAAGCACCGCCAGAGCATCTTCCGCAAAGCGCCGCGCCGCCTCCTTGCCGCCCCCTTCGAGGCGCTTGGCAAAAAGCGGCACAAAGGCGGAGTTGAACGCGCCTTCCGCGAAGATCGATCGGAACATGTTGGGAAAGCGGAAGGCGACGAAAAACGCATCCGCCACCGGCCCGGTGCCAACGGCAGCCGCCACCATGACATCGCGCAGAAAGCCGAGCAGGCGGCTCAGAAGCGTGGTGCCGCCAATAGTCGCGGCCGAGCGAACGAGGTTCATGAAATCAGGACCATGGGAAAGCGGCTCGGACGGGGTGGTTTCATTCCCTCAATCTCTAGCCCTGTTCGGGCAAAATTACGAATGACTCATTGTATCGGTGAACGCATCCGGGTGACAGGATGAGCCTCACGCAGCCGCGACGTCCTCGCGGCGGCGCTTGGCGGGGCGGGCCTTGGCCATCGGGTCGGCAAGTGCTTCGAGAAGATGGCGTTCGACGGCCTTCTTCTTGTTCGCATTCGTGACCTTGTGGCCGATCACATCCTTCACATAGAAGACGTCCACCGCGCGCTCGCCATAGGTGGTGATATGGGCGGAACCGATGGTGAGGCCGAGATGGAAAAGCGCGCGGGCAAGCGCGTGGACAAGGCCCGGCCTGTCGAGACCGTTCACCTCGATCACGGTGTAGTCCTCCGACGCTTCATTATCGATGAAGACCTGCGGGGCGACCGTGAAAGCATCCGCGCGGCGCGATGAGCGGGCGCGGCTTTCGATCGCGTCAGGCGGCAACACTTCGCCCGCCAGCACCTTGCGGAACATGTCTTCAAGGCGGCGGATGCGGCGCTCCTCGCGCACCGCTGTTCCGTCCGGGTCCTGCACCCAGAGCATGTCGAGCGCCATGCCGTCGCGCGTGGTAAAGATTTTCGCGTCCACAATGTTCATGCCGAGCACGGCGCAGGCACCTGCGAAACGCGCAAAGAGGCCCGGATGGTCCTGAGTGTAAAGCGTGATCTCGGTCACGGCGCGCATGGGTGCCGGCTCTGCCGTAATGGCGAGCGCATCTTCCGGCGCGTTGCGGATGAAGGCGGCGTGGCGCTCCTGCATATCCGTGTCGGTTGAAAGCCAATAGGCATCCCCATGCCGCTTCAGATAACGCTCCAGCGTTGCCTTTGGCCAATCACCGAGCCGCGCGGCAAGTGCTTCCTTTGCTTCCGCGACACGGCTCTTGCGGTTGAGCGCGCTTTCGCCGCCTTGCAGCACCGCTTCCGTTTCGAAATAGAGCTGGCGCAGCAACTGGCCCTTCCAGCCATTCCAGACGCCGGGGCCGACCGCCATGATGTCCACCACGGTCAGCACATAAAGCATCCGCAGCCGCTCCGGGCTTTGCACCAGGGCGGCGAAATCGCGGACGGTGCGCGGATCGGCAATGTCGCGCCGCTGCGCGATATCCGACATGACGAGATGGTTCTGCACGAGCCAGGCCACTGCTTCCGTTTCGCCCTCGCTCATGCCGAGGCGCGGGCAGAGGCGGCGCGCAATGGCTGCACCTGCATCGGAATGGTCTTCATCGCGGCCCTTCGCGATGTCATGCAGAAAGACGGACAT
Organism: Parvibaculum sp.; assembly: GCF_049672805.1. Classification (GTDB taxonomy): domain Bacteria; phylum Pseudomonadota; class Alphaproteobacteria; order Parvibaculales; family Parvibaculaceae; genus Parvibaculum. The sequence continues at coordinate 2,868 of NZ_JBATWS010000441.1, read as the reverse complement.
ATAGAGCGCGTTGCGACTCTTTATCTTGCCCATGATTTCATGCGCGAGCGGATATTCTTCCAGCGCCTTGCCGCGTTCGACTTCCGACAGGATGCCGATTGCACGCAGCAAATGCTCATCAGCCGTGTAGTGGTGATACATGTTGAACTGCATCAGCGCGACGATGCGGCCGAAATCCGGCACGAAGCGGCCCAGCACGCCCGCCTCATTCATTAGACGGAGCATAGCTTCGGGTGTTTTCTTCGAGGTGAGGATTTCGAGGAAGAGACGGTTTGCTTCCTCATTCCGGCGCAGCGCGGCATCGACCAGTTTCAGCGAGCGCGTGACGATCTTCAGAACGTCGGGGTGAATATCAAGCCCGTGGCTCTCAGCCACATGAAAGAGACGGATGATGTTCACCGGGTCTTTTTCAAAGAACTTCGAGTTTGTCACGGTGAGGCGGCCGTTTTCCACCGCAAAGCCGCGAATGACTTTCTTGCGGCGAAGCGCCTGCATGAAGCGGCCGATGGACGGCTTCTTCTTGCGCTCCTGCTCTTCCAGCACCGCGCAGAAAATGCGCGTGAGATCGCCCACATCCTTGGCGACGAGGAAATAGTGCTTCATGAAACGCTCGACAGCCTTCAGCCCGCCATGACCCTGATAGCCAAGGCGCTTTGCCATTTCGGTCTGGATGTCGAAGCTGATGCGCTCTTCCGCGCGGCCAGTGAGGAAATGCAGCTCGCAGCGTACCGCCCATAGAAAATTTTCGGCCTTGCGGAAGGTCTGATATTCCTCGCGCGTGAAGACGCCGACCTTGACCAGATCGGATGTCTGCTTCACGCGGTACACATATTTCGCGATCCAGAACAGCGTGTTGAGGTCGCGCAGGCCCCCCTTGCCTTCCTTGACATTCGGCTCCACCAGATAGCGGCTCTCGCCGCTGCGCTGATGGCGAAGGTCGCGCTCGGCGAGTTTTGCTTCGACAAATTCATTCGCGGTGCCCTTCACCACCTCCTCGTCGAAACGCTCCTGCAACTCGTCAAAAAGCGGGCGGTCTCCCTGAATGAAGCGCGCTTCGAGCAGCGCCGTGCGGATGGTGAAGTCCTCGCGCGACAGACGAATGCAATCATCAATCGAACGCGTCGAATGGCCAACCTTGAGGCCGAGATCCCAGAGCGCATAGAGCATGTATTCGACCACGCTCTCGCCCCAGGGCGTCTGCTTGTAGGGAAGCAGGAAAAGAAGATCGATGTCGGAACCCGGCGCCAGCGTGCCGCGCCCGTACCCGCCGACAGCCGCAATCGCAATGCGCTCCGCCTCGCTCGGATTGGGGGCGGGGAATATGTGGTGGGTCGCGAAAGTATAAAGTTCCCGGATGATCGTGTCTTGAAGGTAGCAAAGGCTTTCGGCGCAGGCGCGGCCCCTGTGTGCCCCCTGCTCCAGCCGCTCCCGCGCCTTGCCGCGCCCCGCCGTGAGGGCCGATTTCAGCACCGACACGATGCCGCGTTTCAGCGCCAGATCATCCCGGGTCTCGGCGGCAAGCGCGTTCAGCTTTTCGCGGATATCTGCCGGATCGGCAATTTCGAGCATGCTGGGGAGGGTGCGGCCCATAAGGGCAAACTCCTTGAGACGGAAAGGGGCGACGCTGACGCGCTTTGCGCATTAAACCCGTATATGGGGGCGGGCGGAAAGTTTATCAGCAGATATCGGGATTATAGCCAAGCTGTCGGAATCATTGGTTTATTTTCGCCGCACGCTGCATTTTCGACACGGTTTCGCGGCGCATCCCCCCGTTTCGTGCCCGGTTCAGCACTGGCCGGGGTGAGGCCCCGCGGCCGGGTGGCGAAAGGCCGCTGCCGCCTTATCCCCCTCATCATGGTCTTCGCCTTGACAAGAAAACGCCCGGCCAGACATTGTGGCCCGAACTTTGGGAAGGCCCGCGAAAATTGAGCCGGGCGAACAGGCGGACAGGATTTGAAGCAGAATAGCGAGATCGACCGGCGCAAGATTTTCAGCCGATTGCTGCAGGGCTGGCTGAAAGACCGCAAGCAATTTTCGCGGAAGAAGATCCACCGCACCTGCCCCGTCTGTAGCTATCATGGCATCTTCCTGTCGGTCGGGCGCCCTTCGCGCTGGGACACACGCTGCCCGAATTGCGGCTCGCGCGAACGCCACCGCCTGCTGCAGCTCTATCTCAACGATCACAATATTGATCTGACGACGAAGAAGGTCCTGCAATTCGGCCCGGAGAAGTGGCTGATGCGGGCGATGAAGAACAACCCGGATTACGAACCTGCCGATCTCTATGCGCCGATTGCGAAGTTCCGGCTCGACATCACGAAGATCGACCGGCCCGACAATTTCTTCGACGTGGTGATCGCAAACCATGTCTTTGAGCATGTCGATGATGACCGCGCAGCCATGTCGGAAATGTGCCGCGTGCTGAAGCCCGGCGGCTATGGCTTCTTCTCGGTGCCGATCAACCTGTCGCGCGACGAGACTTACGAGAACCCCGCCATCACCGATCCTGACGAGCGCTTCGCCCATTTCGGCGGCACGGATCACAAGCGCTTCTATGGGCGCGACTTTGCGGCGAAGCTTGAAGCTGCAGGCTTCACCTCCGTCGAGGCCTATCGCCGCGCGCCGGAAGAAGAAGTGAAATGGGGTCTGCTGCGCGACGAATGCATCTATATCGCGCGGAAATAGATCAGCTAGCGGCGAGCGCCTTCAGCCTGTAGAGCAGTTCCAGTGCTTCTTTTGGCGTGAGATCATCGGGATTGATCTCCTTCAATGCCGCCTCCACCCCGCTTTCATCCGTTGACGGAGCAGTTTCTGCGCGGGCAGAGAAAAGCGGCAGGTCGTCCACGAGTTTCGCACGCGCCTCGCGGT
>NZ_JBATWS010000440.1:0-6195 GCF_049672805.1 Parvibaculum sp. | reverse complement strand
GCCTTGCAGCCTGCAGCGAGAACCTTCTCTTCGAAGACTTCGCGCGTGCCGTGTTTTTCACCCGGGATGAGTGCCGTGATCTTCCAGTCGGGGAAGTTCGCGTTCACGTCCTTCCAGGTCTTGTTCGGATTCTCAACGAGCTTGCCACCCACCGGCACATTCGCGCCAAGGGCGAGGAACCAGTCCGCCGGCGTGAAGGCGAATTCCGGGCCGTTCACATCGCTCGCAAAGACGATGCCGTCATAGCCGAAGCGCACTTCGATGATGTCGGTGACGCCAGCCGCCGCGCAGGCCGCCTTCTCATCTTCCTTGATCGGGCGCGAGGCATTGGCAATGTCGATCTGGTTCAGACCAACACCACCGCAGAACTGCTTGAGACCGCCGCCCGAGCCGCCGGACTCGACAACCGGTGTCCTGAACTGCGGGAAGGTCTGGCCGAACTGCTCCGCCACAATGTTGGCGTAGGGCAGCACGGTCGAAGAACCGGCGATCTGGATTTGGTCGCGCGCATGGGCAGCGCCTGCCACCGAAAAGGCAGCGAGGGCAAGTGTTGCGGCCATCGTCAGAGTTTTGAATGTCACGTTCGTTCTCCAGTATGTGAGTGCCGGGCAAAGGGCAATCACTCAGAGAGCCCCCTTTGGCGCCCGCGCCTGCTGCGATTTCCGAATTCGCGTTGGGCTTAACCTTCAGGCGAGCAGACGCTACCGGGGTGTCGCAAAGGGTTTACGACGGTTGCATGACAGTTTTGCGACGGTGGAGAAACGCGCGTTTTATCCGGCCTGAGCCGTCTCCGGCGCAAGGGGAATCATGACGGAAAAGGAAGCACCCGCCCCGACCTCGCTCTCGATGGAGAGCACGCCCTGATGGCGGTTCACGATATGCTTCACAATGGCAAGGCCAAGCCCGGTACCGCCACGCGCCCGGCTTTCAGCCACATCGACGCGATAGAATCGCTCTGTCAGCCGCGGCAGATATTCTTTGGCGATCCCCGGCCCATAGTCGCGCACGGTGAGGCGAAGCATGGGCTTTCCGCTTCTTTCCGCCCGACCGAGAATAATGTCGATCCGCTTGCCAGAGTGGCCGTAGCGCAGTGCATTGTCGGCAAGGTTCTGCACGACCTGCGTCAGTTCATCCCGGTCGCCCAGAACAAGGGGAAGAGAAGGCTCCGTATCAATGGTGAGTGCTACACCATGTTCCGTGAGCAGGGGGCCAAGGGCATCCGCCACATCCCCCACCACATCAAGCAGGTTCACAGCGTCCGAAGGCCGGACATGCTCGCGCAGCTCAATGCGAGAGAGGGAGAGGAGGTCGTCAATCAGGCGGCGCATCCGGTTGGCCTGATCGGCCATGATTTCCAGAAACTTTTCGCGCGCTTCGGCGTCATCACGGGCGTGACCGCGCAGCGTATCGATGAAGCCTGACAGAGAGGCTAGCGGTGTTTTCAGTTCATGGCTTGCAAAGGCCACAAAATCCGCCCGCATAGCCTCGACGCGGTGCGCCTCTGTCACATCGCGCAGCAGCGCAAGAGTGACCGGGAATGCGCCCGCCTCCCCGCTCTCCACACGCGCGACATAGGCGCTGTAATGACGCTGGACAGGCACGGGGATCGAATATTCGATGGTGCGCTGGATACCATCCTTCGTGACCGCCTCAATGGCAGCGATAAGGGGCGCGCTGCGCAGCACCGTTGCGACATGGCGGCCCGGTGCGGCCTTGCCGACAAGTGCTTCAGCCGCTTCATTTGCAAGAACAACACGGCCCGCCTCATCGAAAACGATCAAGGGGTCAGGCAGCCTGTTCACGAGGGCGAGCGCCCTGCGGCCATTGGGATCGCTCATGCCTGTCTTTTCGGCTGCACGCAGACGGATCGGCATTGTTTCGCCGACAACCATCAGCCGCGTTGCGGAAATGCCCGCGAGCAACAGAAAAGAGCAGAAAGCGACAACCGGGTGAAGCGCGCCAAAAAGGGCGAGCAGCAGAAAGATAACAGCAGCGGATACCACAAAGGTGCGGGTGCCGGTCCATCTGAAACCGAAATCCCGCAACCAAAGCCTTATCCGCTCTGACAAACTGCCGCCGCCTGCCGCCATCTTCGCCCGTTCAGACTCCGAAATCCCAGCTCATGCCCTCTTCGTAGCATTTGAGCACGGACTTCGCGATGACGATACGGTGCACCTCATCCGGGCCGTCGGCGAGGCGGAGCGTGCGCGCGCCCTGAAACATGCCGGCAAGCGGCGTGTCACCTGAGACACCCAGCGCCCCATGCACCTGGATCGCACGGTCCACCACCCGCTCAAAGGCGGCGGGGACAAATATCTTGATCGCCGAAATATCGACGCGGGCAGACGCGCCTTCCTCCATGCGATGCGCGCAATGAATGGTCATCAGGCGGGCCGCCTGAATATCCATATAGCTGTCCGCGATGAAGCCCTGGATGAATTGCTTGGTTGCCAGCTTACCGCCATGCACCTCACGGCTCATGGCACGCTTGCACATCATGTCGAAGGCGCGCCACATCTGGCCGATCGAGTTCATGCAATGAAAGACCCGGCCTTCGCCGAGCCTGTCCTGTGCTGCCTGATGGCCGCTGCCGGTGCGGCCAAGCTGGTTTTCAAGCGGTACACGGACATTTTCATATTTGATCTCGCAATGATCGCCATGCGTATGGCCCCAGACAGGCACAGAGCGGATGATATTCACGCCGGGCGTGTTCATCGGCACGATGATCTGGGTCATCTTGTCTTTCACGCCGCCCTTGCCGTCTTCCTGTTCGGTCCGGCACATAACAATGGCGATGTCGGCGCGGCGGCCATTGGAGGTGAACCATTTATGGCCATTGATGACCCAGTGGTCGTCATCCTTCACCGCGCGCGTCTGGATCGCGTAAGGATCAGAACCCGGCTGGTCCGGCTCTGTCATGGAGAAACAGCTTTCGATTTCGCCTGCGACAAGCGGCTCCAGCCATTTCTTTTTCTGCTCCGGAGTGCCGTATTTCAGAAGGATTTTTTGATTGCCGGAATTGGGGGCCACCACACCAAAAAGCCGCGCCGAGAATGGCGACCACGCCATGATTTCGTTCATATAGGCGTGGCGCAGAAAGCCGATACCCATGCCGCCATATTCTTCCGGCAGATGCGGTGCCCAGAGACCTTCCTCCTTCACCTTCGCCTTGATCTTCTCACGGACGGCATCGGCCTCTTCCCCGCCCCTGTAAAGAATCGGCTCGGCGGGGATGATGTCTTCGGTCACGATTTTCGCCGTGCGAAGCCTGATCTCATTCGTTCCGTCATCGAGACCCGGTATGGGCTGAACCTGCATCTTTCTCTTCCTCTCTCCCGATATTTCCCTATGGCTGGTTGGTGACAGCATAGAGGGCGAAGAGAGGCGCGGTCCAACACTACCAAAATCGGCAGGCGCGCCCGTGACATTTGCATGAAATTTCGGTCGAACTTGCTAGTCTGGCGCCAATCCACGAAACGAAGCGGCGGACCGGAAAGCCATGACCACCATCAGCGGAAAACTCGCAGTCATCACAGGCGCAGCAAGCGGCATCGGCCGCGCGACGGCCATTGAACTCGCAAGGCGCGGCGCGCGCGTGGCGGTAACGGATGTCAACCGGGACGGGCTTGCTGAAACGGAAGCGCTCATCAAGGCCGCAGGCGGCGAGGTGACAACCTATCTTCTCGATGTGGCAGATCGCGATGCCTTTCATGCCTTCGCACAGGAAATCGAAGAGACGCAGGGCGGGGCCGATATCGTTATCAACAATGCCGGTGTCGCGCAGATCGCGCGCGTGGAAGACCTCACTTATGATGATTTCGAATGGGTGATGAATATCGACTTCTGGGGCATGGTCTATGGCACCAAGGCCTTTCTGCCTCAACTTCAGGCCAAAGGCAGCGGACACATCGTCAATGTGTCCAGCCTGTTCGGCCTTCTCGCCGTGCCTTCGCAAGCCGCCTACAACTCGGCAAAATTCGCCATTCGCGGCTTCACCGAGGCGCTGCGCCACGAGATGAGGGGCACGGAGATCAGGGTTTCCTGCGTCCATCCGGGCGGCATCAAGACCAATATCGTGCGCAACGCGCGCTTCCTTCAAAGCACACAAGCGACCGAGCGGGAAGAAGCCGTGACAGGCTTTGACAGGATCGCCCGCACTACGCCGGAGCGGGCTGGAATTGTCATTGTGGACGGCATCGAGAAGAACAGGGAGCGCATCCTGATCGGTATGGATGCAAAGATCATCGATCTGTTGCAGCGGCTTATGCCTGCTTCCTACGGCAAGCTGCTCTTCCGGCGCGACTCCGCCATTCTTCGCAAGCCGAACGAGGGACGTTAACGCAAAAGCGCGCGGGCGTCCTTTTGCCCGGCTACAATCCGAGGCAGGTCGCCGATCCCGCCTGGGCGCGCGCCTGGGCACGCCTTTTCGCAGCAAGGCTGTTTTTCGGCAGGCGCGACCTTGCTTTCGGGGTGGTCCCTGCAAGCCGGGGCTTGCCAATGACCTCATTTACCTCTCCGGCTGGCCACCCGTGCTTGCCGTCCACGTTATGCTGGGGCTGGCGCTGTTCGGCCTGGGGCGGCATTGCGTATGACGAAATAGAGGCTTATTTCACTGCCCACTTGACAGAAATGCCCGTCAGGTATGATTTACCAACTCATCCACAATGACCGGGCCCCTCTGACGGCTTCCACCCCCGCCATGTCGGCATTGTTCATCGTCATCCAACGCATGGACGAGCGCCCGAATTGAACCTTCCTGATTTTCTGTTTCTCCTGTTTCTCGGCAAACCAGTCTGGATGTGGGTGGGGTTCCTCGCCCTCGTCATGCTGTTGCTCGCGCTTGACCTTGGCGTCTTTCACCGCAAGCAACATGCGATCGGCGTATCGGAGAGCCTGAAGCTTTCAGCCTTCTATATTGCGCTGGGGCTTTCCTTTGGTGGCTTCATCTGGTGGTGGCTCGGCTCCGAGAAGGGGCTCGAATATCTCACCGGCTTCGTGATCGAAAAGAGCCTCGCGGTCGATAATCTTTTCGTCATCGCCATGATCTTCGCGCATCTGTCGATCCCGCGCGAATATCAGCACCGGGTTCTTTTCTGGGGCATCCTCGGCGTGATCGTGCTGCGCGGCGTGATGATCGGCCTTGGCGCCACGCTGGTTGAACGCTTTGAATGGATCCTCTGGTTCTTTGCCGTTTTCCTCGTCTATAGCGGCATCCGCATGTTCTTCTCGGGCGACGAAACCGATCCGCCCGAGAGCGAAAATGCGGTTATCGGCTTCATGCGACGGAACTTCCGCGTCACGAAGCGCCTCTATGGCACCCATTTCTTTGTGCGCCGTCCGATTGATCGGCATGGCCGTACTGCGCTTTTCATGACGCCGCTTTTCCTAGCGCTGGTCGTGATCGAAGCCGCAGACGTGATCTTCGCCGTTGATTCCGTGCCGGCCGTTTTCGCCATCACGACGGATGCCTATATCGTCTATACGAGCAACGTCTTCGCCATTCTCGGGCTTCGCGCGCTCTATTTCGCACTGGCGGCAACCATTGAACGCTTCCGCTATCTCAAACATGCCCTTGCCATCGTGCTCGTCTTTATCGGCTCGAAAATCGTGGTGGCCGACATGCTGGGCATTGCAAAAATTCCGCCTTCCATCTCGCTCGGCGTGACAGCCGTGCTGCTTACCGGTGGCGTTGCCTATTCCATGTGGCGCACAAGGGGCGAGGAGCCGCGGCCGCTGCTTTAACGCCGCCCTCATGGAAACATCACATTGATGCCCTTGAATTGTCGTAGTTCGTGTCTATCTATGTCTTCAGACGCGAAGGCCTGCTGAAGCAAGCCTCAGAGGGCGCGGGAGCCGGATGTACGTTCCTGCCGCCCGATCCGCGTCGAATACAAGCCCTCCTTCGCAGGAGGGCTTTCTGTTTCCATGCAGTCTTGACCGATTCCGCCCAGACCCCCCGTTTGGCGTGCTGCGCGGTGCGCGCTAATCTGCGCAAAAGAGACATAAGACATGGAAAACAGCATGACGGACAGATCCAGCTCCCTTATCGGCCCGGCCTCACGCTTCTATTTTTCTCAGCGGTTGCGGCTTCATTATGTGGACTGGGGCAATGAAGATGCGCCCCCGCTTCTGCTCATTCACGGCGGCCGCGACCATTGCCGAAACTGGGACTGGGCGGCGGAGGCGCTGCGCGAC
>NZ_JBATWS010000439.1:0-2602 GCF_049672805.1 Parvibaculum sp. | reverse complement strand
ATTCAGTGAGCGTGAGTGTGAGACGGAATGGGTCTGTCAGCGCCTTTGCAGCCGTAATGGTCGCGCCGAAGCTGGAATCGCGTAGTTCGTGGGGGAGCAGATCATTCAAAGGGCTGCGTGGTGGCGGATCTAGAAATGCTGATCCGGTCCCTGACGCTGGGCCGCTCCTGCATCCGCGTATACCAGGCGCTTAGCGCGCTGCATTTCAGCGGGATGGGAAGATCAACCAGTTCAGCAAAAATAAGGCCTCCTATGACCGCTATATCGGCCATCGAAAATGCCTCCCCTGCGATAAACGCCTGCTGCTGAAGCACACCGTCGAAATAGGACATGCCGCGCACCGCCTTATCGCGCTGGCGAAATCCCCATTCCGGGTTCTGATAGATCTCGACATCGGCCCCAAGCCCTGGCGTGGCGTGGTGGAAATAAACGCTAATGGCATCCAGCAGCTCAATTTCAGCGCGCTTTGTCATCATGTGGATAACGCCCTTGTCGCGAGGCGTGGCTCCCGTAAGCAGAGGGTCTCCATTGAGCGCGTCGAGGTACTGGGTGATCGCCGTGCATTCGGCAATCCGTGTCCCGTCGTCCAGTTCCAAAACTGGCAGCGTTCCTGAGTAGTTTATGGCGAGGAACGCTGGCGTCTTGTGCGCGCCCCTACGCAGGTCCACAGGAACGAACTTCACCCGGGATTGCAGACCCAATTCTCCCAACGCGATACGAACGCGTGCTGGATAAGGGCCTGTATGCCAGTCATAAATCCTCATAGTTGCCCTCCATTAATCTACCTGCCACTTGGTAGGCCGCATTTTCAGTCTTTCCATCCTTTCGCGCAACCTCTATCTATCGATTGGTAGGCTGAAGGCGGAAATTGAATATGAGCGGGAACGCTAGGGAGGCAATCCTTGCGGCGGCGCGAAAAGCCGCCCAGGCACATGGGTACGGCGGCCTGAACTTTCGTGACCTCGCTGCGGAGGTCGGAATCAAGGCTGCCAGCATCCACTACCATTTCCCTGGGAAGGCCGATCTCGGCGCTGCGGTGGCGCGGCGCTATTGGAAAGACACGGCAAATGAACTGAACCGGATGCTCAGTCAGCGACCGGATGCATTGTCATCCTTGCGAGACTATCCCGTTGTTTTCCGACGGGCGCTCGAAAACGGAAACCGCATCTGTCTGTATAACTTTATGGCTGCCGAGTATGATGATCTGCCGGATATGGTGAAAACCGAGATACAGGCGTTTACGGACGTAAATGTCTCCTGGTTAGCTCGTGTGTTGCGCTCTGCCGGGATTGTAGGGACGGCAGGTAGCGAAGCTCGCGCCCGCGCTATTTTCGCGGCTGTCTCGGGTGCCCAGCTTCTGGCGCGAAGCCGGGCAGATATTGGCCTGTTCGACAGCTTGATCGCCAGCTATCGCGATGCCGGTCTTCTTCCCTGAGGATATGCCCGCTTCGGCTCATCAGTCTTCCCTCCAGCTTCGCCATTGTGCAGACGGCGTGGAAAAGCCGCGCTGCGGACGCTGAGGCCTGATCTGCGAGCCGTCGCCAAGTCGGCCTCGCCTCAATCATACAGGTAGTGCTTCACCCATTGTGAGCGGGGAATTTCATCGCCCACCGCGTATTTCATCTTGTGCACGTCCATATGGTGGGGGCCGGTCTCACATTCGAAACTGAGATGGTACCATTTGCCCTGACTGCGGAACGCCGCGCCCTTGGCAATGATTTTGTTCCCAATCTGAACGTCATTCCTGAACGTGTCAGCCACGACTTTGTTGACCACAAAACCGGACTGCTCCCTGCTGATCCGCAACCCGACTTCGGTGCCGCACACCTCCTCGAGGCGGGTGTCGTATTCGAGACGGTCGAACTGTGGGCGCAGCCTGGCGTCGTATGCGACGGCAGGATTGCTTTGCAGGTTGAGTGCGACGCTGAGCAGGAGAGCCAGCGCCGGAAGGCCAGATGAATACCGTGCAATCATTCGCCGATCTTCAATATCGCCGGTGCATCCATGTCAACGCGGGAAGGCGCAACGCAGAACTGCATTTTTGTCGAGGGACGTGCTTGCGCAACCCAATGAATGTCGGACCCTTGTATGCGACCCCGACACTCTGCCATGAGAGCGGTGCTTACGCCTCGTTCCACCAACCCAAAAATCCGCCCCCTACAGCCCATTTCCCCGCCGCCGCGCCGTATACGGGTGTATCCCTGCCCGGAACGGCCACAGCGCGCATTTCACCGCCTGACAGGCCTTTATTTCCGCCAGCTGCCCACCGCAGCAGTCTCGGCACTTCTCGCGGATCGCCGACATCGGCGACCGCGGCTCATGACCAGCCTGCGCAGCGACAACAGCGTTTGGCGGCCAGACGGCCGCCAACTGTTCGCGGTTCATGCTGCCGCCACCAGCGCCGGCCGGGAGTTGATCTTCTCGCCAAGCTCGTCGGGCCAGCTGTGCAGCATCTCAAATACTGGTGCCGCGTCTGGCCGGACAACAGCGCTCCACACGTAGCCACCCACGCTGAAGCCCATGAGGGGCGGCTCGCCTCGTCCGCATGTCAGATCGTCAGAGAAAGCCCGCGCCTCCTCGAAACGCGCCAGCACCTCGTGCC
>NZ_JBATWS010000438.1:0-5162 GCF_049672805.1 Parvibaculum sp. | reverse complement strand
TTTCTGGGCGGCACGGCGCGGCGCGTCTTCCGCCTCTGAAATGAAACGGCGCGGGATTGCTCCCGCGCCGTCTGTCCCCTCTCAAGCAGCGCCCGAGGAGTTGGCTCCCGTCAGCCCTCGCGGACTTCGAGCCCCATATCGCGCACCTTGCGGTAAAGTGTTGAACGGCCAATACCGAGGCGGCGGGCCACTTCCGTCATGTGGCCCTTGTATTTGTCGATCGCGAGCCGGATCATTTCCTGCTCGATCTCTTCGAGCTTGCGCATATTGCCCGCTTCATCGGTGATCGGAATACCGTCCGAGAAGTTGGAGCGCGCGAAATCCGCAAGCGTGTGTGTCTGCGGCTGCATGGGCTGTGTGATGACCGAGGCAGCGGGCGCCGAATAGGCGGGCTGCACCGGCATTGCCGGCTGGGCGGCCTCTGCATAGCCATCGACGAGAGTTGCGATCTGCGGGAAATCCGAGATCTGAAGCATCTCGCCGTCGCAGAGCACGATGGCGCGGAAGATCGTGTTTTCAAGCTGACGCACATTGCCCGGCCATTCATAGGCGCAAAGCATGTTGAGCGCGTCCCGCGCGATGCCAACAACGGGCTTGCCTTCTTCGGCAGCAAGACGGCGGACGAAATGCGCGACGAGTTCGGGAATGTCATCCCGGCGCTCGCGCAGCGGCGGCACATGGATCGGGAAGACATTGAGACGGTAATAAAGGTCTTCGCGGAAGCGGCCTTCCTTCACCATCTGAAGCATGTCGCGGTTCGTTGCCGAGATCAGGCGGATATCGACCTTGACCGGCTTCTTCGAGCCGACCGGGTCCACTTCGCCTTCCTGCAGCGCGCGAAGGAGCTTCACCTGAATGTCGAGCGGCAATTCGCCGATCTCATCAAGGAAAAGCGTGCCGCCATTTGCTTCCTGAAACTTGCCGGTGTGCTTTTCCGAAGCGCCGGTGAAGGCACCTTTCTCGTGGCCGAAAAGGATGCTTTCGACGAGATTTTCCGGAATGGCACCGCAGTTCACGGTGACGAAAGGCTTGCCGGCGCGTTCGCTCTCGCCCTGAATGGCGGCTGCGATCACTTCCTTGCCGACGCCTGACTCACCTTCAATGAGGATCGGGATGTTCGATTGCGCGGCGCGCTTGCCAAGGCGGATCACCTGTTCCATCGCGCGGCTCGGCGCGATGATGTCGGCGAAAGTGAGCTGGCCGCGCTGGCGCTTCTGAAGCCGTGTGAGCTCGCCTGTCAGCGCATTGACCTTGAGCGCATTGCGAATCGAAACATGGAGACGTTCCGGGCTGACCGGCTTCACCACGAAGTCGGACGCGCCCTCGCGCATCACATTCACCACCGTTTCAATGCCGCCATGGGCCGTGAGCACGATGATGGGAAGGTTCGGCTTTTGCGGATGGACGCGCTTCAGCACTTCCATGCCGTCAATGCCGGGCATGACAAGGTCGAGCACGACCAGGGAGATTTCGGCACCGCTCGGGCCTTCGAGATAGGAAAGGGCGGCCTCGCCGCTTTCCACAGGGATGGCGCGGTAGCCGTCGCGATTGACAACTTCCTCCAGAATCCGCCGCTGGGCGGGGTCGTCATCCACAATCAGAATGGCCTGGGTCATATTACTATCCTCGGTGCATCGTGCCGGGGGCGGAAAGCGCAAATAGAGGCTTCCTGCATATCGTTTGGCCCAATATGGGGCGCATTAGTAAAAGGCGCCTTAATCCTCAGGGCGATAATTTCCGGCGAGTGGCACAAGCTGGCACAGTCGGGGGGCGGCCCCGGCATCGGGTGGGTCACACGGAATCGGAAAACGCAGCTTTTATCCGGCTTTCATGTGCAACCCGGATAATCCGGGTACGTTTAAACTGTGGCAAAAGCAGGATTTGCCCGTAAACGACAGATTCCGACCGGCAACACTGTTGCCGACATGTGACGCCTCGATAGGAACTTGCCCTGCTCCGGCAATACAGGTTGAAGATTTTGCCGGTTCCATGCGATGAAATTGAACTTATGAGGGCTTACCGGTGGGGTCCGGGCCACCCGTCGTAATGTCGGGGGGCAAAGCGAAATAACGACGGAGATTGGGATGAAAATGATATCCCGGCTTATAGCGTTGGGTTCTTTCCTTGTGCTGGCTGGTTGCGGCACCTGGACAGCTGAATCGTACCTGCATCAGGACATTCAGGGTGATTCCTTCAACGCGTGCCTGGCTCGCGAATATCAGGACAGGGCGACTTCGGAAGCCTATGTTGACTGCAACTGGGTCGATACGGCCGCGATCGTCGAGAAGGGCCGCGCTGCGGCTGCCGGCGAAACCGTGCTCCCCTACGATCCCTCTACGAAGGGAGTTCTTGCGAGCGATCTGCCCGAACTGCAGGACGCCCGCTCCAAGCTGATGGCGGCGCTCGACAATGGCGGCCGTACGGATCGTGGTTGCGCCTGCGCCAAGGCACAGCGCTACTATGACGGCTGGGTCGAACAGGCGAGCGACAACAAGCTCGGCGTGAACGGCTCCTATTTCGGCGGTGAAGGCGGTCCGGTGCAGCCGGAACGCGTTGAAGCTGAAAAGGCCGCGTTCTACGAAGCTCTCGCCACCTGCGCCGAGGCGCCGGCTGCTGCGGGCCCGTGGACCATCTATTTCGGTTTCGACAAGTACAACCTGACGCCTGAAGCCCAGTCGGTGATCGACCAGATCGTCGCTGAAACTTCCGGTCCGCTCTCGGTTGTCGGTCACACCGATACGTCGGGCAGCAACGCCTATAACCAGGCTCTCGGCCAGCGCCGTGCGAACTCCGTTGCCAATGCGCTCACCGCGCAGGGCAAGGAACTCTGCGCCGCCGTGTCGCGTGGTGAGACGGAGCTTGCAGTGCAGACCGGTGACGGTGTGCGCGAGCCGCTCAACCGTCGCGCGGTTGTCTCGGGCTGCTGATTTCAGCATTCGAGCAATAAAGATCAGGGCCTCTGCTTCGGCAGGGGCCCTTTTCTTTTGGGCGGTCCTTTCGCCCTCACTTTCCCTGCAAGCGGTTGAATGAGGCACGAGGCCGGGCAATATAAGTCTTGGCCTGTTCCTTCCTGTCCTTTCCCGGAGTTCCCCTGATGTCGCTTATCCGCCTTTCTGACTGCCACCTGTCACCCGCCGAGCCGGCTGTGGCGCAGAAGGAGGAACTGGGGAATCTTCCTGTCTGGGATCTCTCCGATCTCTATAAGGGGATGGACGCGCCTGAAGTGGCGGCAGACCTCGCCTGGGCCGCGAAGGAGGCCGAGGCGCTCAAGGTCCGCTTCAAGGACCGAATCGCGGAGGTTGCAGCGACGCCGGAAGGCGGCAAGACCCTCGCCGAAGCCATCCGCACAGCCGAGCAGATCGAGGACCGGCTTGGCCGCCTGATCTCCTATGCCGGGCTTCTCTATGCGCAGGACAATACGAATCCGGCCAATGGCAAGTTCTATGGCGATATTCAGGAACGGATAACGGCGATCTCGACCGATCTTCTGTTCCTCTCGCTTGAACTTAACCGGATTGACGATGATGTTCTTGCACGGGCGCTTGAGACGCCCGAGCTTGCGCATTACGCGCCCTGGTTGCGCGATCTGCGCGCCATGCGCCCCTATCAGCTTTCAGACGAGGTGGAGACGCTGCTCCATGAGAAGAGCGTGACAGGCCGCGCGGCCTGGAACCGCCTCTTCGATGAAACCATGGCGCGCCTCACCTTTGATGTGGGCGGCGACACGCTTACGCTGGAAGCCGCCCTCAACCGCCTCTCCGAAAAGGACCGCGCAAAGCGGGAAGAGGCGGCGCATGCGCTCGCAAGGACGTTCCGGCAGAACCTGCCGCTCTTCACACTCATCACAAACACGCTCGCCAAGGACAAGGAGATCGAGGATCGCAAGCGTGGCTTCACCGATATTGCGCAGTCGCGCCACATTGCAAACCGGGTGGAGCCGGAAGTGGTCGAAGCGCTGGCAAGCTCGGTGCGGCGCGCCTATCCGCATCTTTCGCATCGCTATTACGCGATGAAGGCGAAATGGCTCGGTCTTGAGCGTCTTGACTATTGGGACCGTAACGCGCCGCTGCCGCAATCAGATGATCGCATCATCCCGTGGGAACATGCGCGCGACATCGTGCTTGATGCCTATCGTGGGTTCACGCCCGGCATGGCGGATATTGCGAGCCGCTTTTTCGAGCACGGCTGGATCGATGCGCCGGTTCGCCCCGGCAAGGCGAGTGGTGCCTTTGCGCATCCGACAGTGCCAAGCGCGCATCCTTTTGTGCTGGTGAACTATCAGGGCAAGACGCGCGATGTGATGACGCTTGCGCATGAACTCGGCCATGGCGTGCATCAGGTGCTCGCGGCAAAGCAGGGGCCGTTGATGGCAGACACACCGCTGACCCTTGCCGAAACGGCGAGTGTGTTTGGCGAGATGCTCACCTTCCGCAAACTTCTTGCCGATGCGCCGGACAAGGCCCGCCGCAAGGCGATGCTCGCCTCCAAGGTGGAGGACATGCTGAATACGGTGGTGCGCCAGACGGCCTTCTACACATTCGAGCGGCGCATCCATACAGCGCGGCGCGAAGGCGAACTGACATCAGACGATATTGGTAGCATCTGGCTCGAGGTGCAGGGCGAAAGCCTCGGCCCTGCCATTCATCTTGGCGAGGGCTATGACACTTATTGGTGCTACATCTCGCATTTCATCCACGCGCCTTTCTATGTGTACGCCTATGCGTTTGGAGATTGCCTCGTGAACTCGCTTTACGCCGTTTACGAGCAGGCGCAGGAGGGATTTGCGGAGCGCTATTTCGAGATGCTGTCGGCGGGCGGAACGCTGCGCCACAAGGAACTTCTCGCGCCCTTCGGTCTTGATGCGAGTGATCCTGCTTTTTGGGATCGCGGCCTTTCTCTCATTGGCCGGTTTATCGACGAGCTTGAGGCGATGGAATGAGCGACGGCCCGCGCCGATCGGGGAAAGACAGCGGAACCGGGAATGGTGGACGCGACCGCGAGGCGAACCGGCTTGGCCGCCGTCTGCAGCGCTATGCAAAGGTAGCGGCAGGTGTCGGCGGACTTGCCGCGCGCGCGGCGGGTGCGCAGCTCTTTGGCGGCGATCAGGCCGATGCGCGGCTTGCGCGCGAATTGAAAGTGGCACTCGGCGGCCTCAAGGGGCC
>NZ_JBATWS010000437.1:0-8113 GCF_049672805.1 Parvibaculum sp. | reverse complement strand
GTAATGCGCATGGACGAGACGCAGGCCTATGCCATGTTCCGCGCTCTCCGCTGGGCCGAAGGCGAGCCGGTCTGCATCCATTGCGGCCATGCCGGGGCCTATGAGTACCAGTCCCGCCGCATCTTCAAGTGCAAGGCTTGCCGCCGTCAGTTCTCGGTCACGTCCGGCACGGTGTTCTCGCACTACAAGCTGCCGATGCGCGACTACCTCGCCGCCATTGCGATCTTCGTCAATGCGGTGAAGGGCGTTTCCGCGCTCCAGCTTTCGCGCGATCTTGGCGTGCAGTACCGCACCGCCTTCGTGTTGGCGCACAAGCCCCGGGAAGCCCTTGCGAGCGAGCAGGATGGCGTGACGCTCGCCGGTGACATCGAAGTGGACGGCGCATACTTCGGCGGCTACGTCCGCCCTGAGAACCGCAAGGAAGATCGCAAGGACCGCCGCAAGCTCATCAACAAGAACGGCAAGCGCAAGTCGGTCGTCGTCATGCGCGAGCGTGGCGGTCGCGTTCTGACGGCGGTATTCCCGACCGAGCATGGCTCCGCCGATTTCATCATGGAGAACGTGCGCCCCGGTTCGGTCGTCTATACCGACGAAGCGCCGGGCTGGGACAAGGTGCGGGGCTTCTTCCAGGCCTATAGCATCAATCACCAGCTTGCCTATGCGGACGGCCATATCTGCACGAACCAAGCCGAGAGCTATTTTTCCCGTCTCCGCCGTTCGGAAATCGGGACGCACCATTTCATTTCGGGCCGGTATCTTGATCGCTATGCCGGTGAAATGGCGTGGCGGGAGAACCATCGCCGCGAGGATAACGGAGCCCAGTTCTTTGCCGCTGGCATCCTCGCCATGAAGCCCCGCGCTTCCGCGTTCAAGGGCTACTCTCAGCGTCACATGGCGAAGTGAGCAAACGCTCCGAATACCCGCACAAAACAAGTTGACGAATCAGGCGCGCGCATGGAGCTTGGAGGGTCGAGACAAATCTCGACAAAAGGGAAAGGCCAGCCCCGTTGGCGCGGGACTGGCCTCGAATAGAAACCGCCGGGTGGCGGCGCGGTGTGATCACTGGATGGACTATCTGGCCATTCGGCTATCACGTCAAGCCCCATTCGGTTCATTAATGGAACCGAGCTAATGGCTAGCGATACCAAAGAAGTCCTTTGCGGCGGCTGCAAGGTCCCTCTCCAGGGCCCCGCTGATGCAAAACCCGAGAGCGTATTCTCCTGTCCTTCCTGTGGGCGTAGTGACCGACTCGACAACATTCGCCGGATCGTCGGCGAGTTTGTTAGAGATGAGGCCGCTCGCTATATGCAGGAAAGCATCAAACGGGCGGTCCGGGGTAGCAAGTTCATAAAGACTACCCACAAGGCGATCCCAAAACGCAACTACCAGTTCGTCGTTGCACTCGATCTCTAGCATCTAAATTCTCCGGCGGGGGCTTCGGCCCCCGTTCCTCTAAACAGCTTCGGCACTGTGGTGTGTATGGTGCATAGTGTCGTAAACCCGCAACATTGTTGTTGAACGGTATCGTCTGCTGTTACAGAATACGCACGGGCCGAACGAGGAGCGTGGCGCTTTGGGCACAGGATGAGCGGTTCGGCTCGGATTCCTGCTCTCCTTCTGCATTTTCGCCGCCGCGCAGGAACAGGCATGGTACCGACAGATCAGGTGGAAGAATCCGGGCAGGACCGGGCCGCGCGATGGGAAAGCCGATTCTGGCGTCTCCTGAGCCGGAAGCATTTTTCCGCGTCCCTGTCAGTCGGCCTCGTCATTCTGGCGATCTGCCTTGGCTCCTTCACCTATATGCTGCTTACGGGACTGACGCCTTTTGCGCCGACGCGCGGTCTGGTGATCTCCCTGCTCCTTGCCAACCTTGCCATCGTGCTGGTGCTGGTGGGGTTGATCTTCTGGCGGGTGGTAAAGATCATCCTTGCGCGGGTGAGTGGCACGGCGGGGGCAAAGCTCCATGCGCGACTGGTGACGCTCTTTTCGATCGTGGCGGTCATGCCCGCGATCATCGTCGCGGTCTTTGCGGCGGTCACGCTCAATCGCGGCCTCGATACATGGTTCGGCGAGCGCGCCCAGACCATTATTTCAAACGCCGAGACGGTAGCGGCGGCCTATCTGAACGAGCACCGGCAGGTTCTGCGCGGCGACACGCTCGCCATGGCGACCGATCTCAATCGTGAACTCAGCCTGCTCGAAACAAACCCGCCTTACTTCCAGACCGTTTTCAACGGGCAGATGCGGGTGCGCGCGCTTCACGGCGCCTATCTCATCAAGTCGGATGGGCGCATTCTTGCGCAGGCGCGCGGCAGCGTTGAGGTCGGCATGCCGGAGCGGCGCTACTTCGAAACAGCACAGGCAAATGATGTCGCGCTTTTCGTGGTCGAGGATCACAACCAGATCCGCGCGCTCGTCGCCCTGCCATCGAAGGAGGACGTGTTCCTCTATGTCGCCCGTTTCGTGGATGCGACAGTGCTCGAGCATCTGTCCGAGACACGCGCCGCTGTCAGCGAATATGAAAATCTTGAATCACGCCGCAACCAGTTTCAGGTCACCTTTGCCCTCATCTATGTGACAGTGGCGTTGATCACGCTTCTGGCGGCAATCTGGCTTGGACTCTGGGCCGCGAACCGGATTGTTGATCCGATCTCCCGCCTTGTCGGTGCGGCCGAGCGTGTGAGCCTTGGTGATCTTCGGGCCCGTGTGCCCGTGAGCGGCACGGGCGATGAACTCGACATGTTGAGCGGTGCCTTCAACCGCATGACGAGCCAGATTGAGAGTCAGCGCAACGATCTCATCGCCGCAAACCACCAGCTTGATGAGCGCAGGCAGTTCACGGAAGCCGTGCTTTCAGGCGTCAGCGCCGGTGTGCTTGGTCTCGACAATGAGGGCCGCATCACCCATGCGAACCGCGCGGCGCTGCGCTTCTTCAGCACGGCGGAGTCCGATCTTCTGGGGCGCACGATTTCGGATGCCATTCCCGAAATGGCGGCGGCGGTGGAAGATGCGCGCGCTCATCCCGCCCGTACGGCACAGGCGCAAGCCGTCCTGGAGCAGGGCGGGCAGGAGCGCATTCTCAACCTGCGCGTGACGCGCGAGATGACGGATTCAGGACAGGGCGGTTTCGTTCTCACCTTTGATGACATCACTGAACTCGTGCGCGCGCAGCGAACGTCCGCCTGGGCGGATGTGGCGCGCCGTATCGCGCATGAGATCAAGAACCCGCTCACGCCGATCCAGCTTTCGGCAGAGCGCCTGCGCCGGAAATATGGCAGGGAAGTCACCACCGACCCGGAAGTCTTCGAGCAGTGCACGCAGACCATCATCCGGCAGGTCGGTGATATTGGCCGCATGGTGGATGAGTTCTCTTCCTTTGCGCGCATGCCTTCTGCCACGATGAAGGTGATCGATATAAACGAGGTTCTGCGCCAGTCGGTATTCCTCCAGCGCGTTGGCCACCCGGATATCGACTATATGCTGGAACTCCCCGACGAGACGGTGATGCTTGAATGTGATGGCCGTCTCGTCAGCCAGGCGCTGACGAACATTCTCAAGAATGCCGCAGAAGCCGTGCGGCGTGTTGGTCAGGAAGACGGCGAGGAAGGCGCAGAGCCGCAGGGAAAGCCCGGCGAGAAGATCGGGCGGATCCATATTCGCCTTTCTGCAGATGATGAAAACGTCACCATCACGGCAACGGACTCAGGTTGCGGTCTGCCGGAAGCGGATCGCTCGCGCCTGACCGAGCCTTACATGACAACACGCGCGAAAGGCACAGGGCTTGGCCTCGCCATCGTCAACAAGGTGATGGAAGACCACAGCGGCAAGCTCATTCTCGAGGATGCGCCTGCCGATGAGGGCTGGGAAAGCGGCGCAAGGGTGAGGCTCATTTTTCCGCGACACCGTGTGGCGGATGAAGTTTCGAACGACAAGAATGGCAGCGCTGAGCGCGCAGCCGGACGGATAGGTAAAGAGGCTGTCAATGGCGTCTGATATTCTGATTGTGGATGATGAAGCGGATATTCGCGAACTGGTCGCGGGTATTCTCAACGATGAAGGCTATGATACGCGCAGCGCCGGAGACAGCGACAAGGCACTCGCTGCCATCGAGGCGCGCCGTCCCGGCCTTGTCATTCTCGATATCTGGCTTCAGGGCAGCAAGCTTGACGGGCTTGAGCTTCTCGATGTCATTCGCGAGCGCCATCCTGATCTGCCGGTGATCGTGATAAGCGGCCACGGCAATATCGAAACGGCTGTCTCCGCCATCAAGAAGGGCGCTTACGACTTCATTGAAAAGCCGTTCAAGGCAGATCGGCTTATCCTCATCGTCCGCCGCGCCATCGAGGCGCACAGGCTGCGCCGCGAAAACAGCGAGCTGCGTCTGCGCGCGGGCGATGACACGGTGCTGATCGGTGCCTCACCTGCGCTTTCCCATGTGCGGCAGACGATCGAAAAAGTCGCGCCGACAAACAGCCGCGTTCTCATTCAGGGGCCGTCAGGCTCGGGCAAGGAAGTTGTCGCAAGGTTGCTTCATGCGCGCTCGCGCCGTGCAGGTAATGCCTTTGTCGCCATCAATGCGGCAAACATGGCGCCAGAGCGCATGGAGATAGAGCTTTTCGGCACTGAGGAAACCGCATCCGGCCCGCGCAAGGTCGGCGTTTTCGAGCAGGCACATGGCGGCACGCTCTTTCTCGATGAAGTGGCCGAGATGCCGCTTGAGACCCAGAGCAAGATTTTACGTGTGCTGGTGGACCAGACATTCGAGCGCGTGGGCGGCGGAGCCCGCGTCAAGGTGGATGTGCGCGTCGTGTCCTCTTCCAGCCGTGATCTCCTTGAGGAAATCGCCAAGGCCCGCTTCCGCGAAGACCTCTATCACCGGCTGAATGTCGTGCCGATCAACGTGCCGCCGCTCGCCGCACGGCGCGAGGACATTCCGCTACTCGTCGAGCATTTCATGGCACAGATTTCCCGTGCAACGGGTCTGCCGCAGCGCCGCGTGTCGGACGATGCAATGGCCGCCCTTCAGGCGCATGACTGGCCGGGCAACGTCCGCCAGCTTCGCAACAATATCGAGCGGCTGCTGATCCTCGCGTCGGGCGATCCGAATGCGGTGGTAACGGCAGACATGCTCCCCGCAGAAGTTACGACCTCGGCGCAGATGTCGGTGAATGGCGCGGGCGGGGAACACATCATGGCGCTTCCGCTGCGCGAAGCACGCGAGACGTTCGAGCGTGAGTATCTGATGGCCCAGATCAGCCGTTTCGGCGGAAACATCTCGCGCACCGCCGCCTTTATCGGCATGGAGCGTTCCGCGCTGCATCGCAAACTCAAATCGCTGGGTGTTGCCACAGCAAACCGGCCAGACGTGCCCGCCTGATATTGTTCAGCGTCGCACAAAACGAAGAAACCGGATCATGAAAGTCATCATTTGTGGCGCAGGGCAGGTTGGTTTCGGCATCGCCCGGCAGCTTGCCTCCGAACAGAATGATGTGACGGTGATCGAGCAGTCGCCGCAACTCGTTCAGCAGATTTCGGATTCGCTCGATGTGCGCGCCATTGTTGGCCACGGTGCGCATCCCGATGTGCTGGAACGCGCAGGCGCTGAGTCAGCAGACATGCTGATCGCCGTTACCTTTCATGATGAAGTGAACATGACCGCCTGTCAGGTCGCTCACTCCATTTTCAATGTGCCGACAAAGATCGCTCGTATCCGCTCGCAATCCTATCTGCAACCCGGCTTCCAGACGCTTTTCTCGCAGGATCACCTGCCGATTGACGTGATCATCTCGCCGGAGCTGGAAGTAGGGAAGGCGGTTCTGCGCCGCCTCGCCGTGCCCGGCGCTTTCGATATCCTGCATTTCGCGGAAGGGAAGGTGAGCGTCGTCGGTGTGTTGCTGGAAGAAAATTGTCCCATCGTCAACACGCCGCTCCGTCAGTTGACAGAACTTTTCCCCGATCTTCGCTCCCGTGTTGTCGGGGTGGTGCGCAATGGCGATCTCTTCGTGCCGCAGAGCGATGATTCAATGCTGGTCGGCGACGAGGTCTATTTTGCGGCGGATATCCGCGATGTTCGCCGCACGCTGACGATTTTCGGGCATGAGGAAGCCGAGGCGCGCCGCATTATCATCATCGGCGCCGGGAATATCGGTCTTCATGTGGCGCAGGCACTGGAGGAAAGCCATTCCGGCACGCGCGTCAAACTCATCGAGCGCGATCGCGCAAAGGCGGTTTATGCCGCAGACCGGCTGAAGCGGTCCATCGTGTTGCATGGCGACGGGCTTGACCCTGAATTGCTGCATGAGGCGGGCATATCCGACACCGAAACGCTGCTGACGCTCACCAATAATGATCAGGCGAATATCCTTGCCTGCCTCGTAGCAAAGCGCGAAGGATGCTATCGCACCATGGCGCTCATCAACAATACGACCTACGAGCCACTGATGCACTCGCTCGGCATTGATGCTTTCATCAATCCCCGCGGGGCAACCGTTTCAACCGTGCTTCAGCATGTCCGCCGTGGCCGCATCCGCGGGTTGCAGACGGTGCGGGATGGCGCTGCGGAGGTCATCGAGGCCGAGGCGCTCGCAACCTCTCCGATGGTTGGCAAGCCGCTTCGGGAAGTGGCATTGCCGCGTGGCATTCTGGTCGGCGCGATTGTCCGCAAGGGAGAGGTCATCATCCCCCGTGGCGAGACGGAAGTTCAGGTGGGCGACCACGTCATTCTTTTCGTCCGCTCCGATCTCGTAAAAAAGGTGGAACAGATGTTCCGCGTCAGCCTCCAATTCTTCTGATCTGCTACCGCGCCGGGGAACGCCGTCTTGTCTCGTATTGCCTATGTGAATGGCCGCTATCTGCGGCACGCCGAAGCCGCCGTCCATATCGAGGATCGCGGCTATCAATTTGCCGATGGCGTCTATGAAGTCTGCGGCCTGCGCGACGGGAAGCTCATGGATGAGCGCCTCCATATGGAGCGGTTGGCGCGCTCGCTCGATGCGCTGAGGATCGCGATGCCGGTGGCTCCCGCCGCCCTTGGCCTCATCCTGCGCGAAGTGGTCCGCCGGAACGGCCTCACGCGAGATGCCGGGCTTGTCTATCTGCAGGTCACGCGAGGCGTTGCACCGCGCGACCATCCCTTTCCGGCAAGGCCTGTCAATCCGTCCATTGTCGTCACCGCCAAGCGGCTCAACATGGCCCGCATCGAGGCGGCGCTATCGCAGGGCGTCTCCGTCATTACCCTGCCGGATCAGCGCTGGGGGCGGTGTGATATCAAATCCGTGGGGCTGCTTCCCAACATCCTCGCCAAGCAAACCGCACGCGAGGCGGGGGCCTATGAAGCCTGGCTTGTGGACCGGGAGGGCTTTGTCACCGAAGGCTCGTCCACCAATGCCTGGATCGTGGACAGGGAAGGGCACCTTGTATCAAGGCCGGAAGGCCCCGATATTCTGAGCGGCGTCACCCGCAAGGTGCTGTTGGAGGCCGCCAGAAGCGAGGGGATGAAGGTGGTGGAGCGCCCCTTCACGCCGGAGGAGGCGAAGTCCGCTCGCGAAGCCTTCATAAGTGCCTCTTCCGCTATCTTGCTCCCTGTAACGCAGGTTGATGGCCAGCCGGTAGGGAATGGCGCACCCGGCTCCCTTTCGCTGCGTCTGAGGGAGGCCTATATGCGGCACTGTGAGCTGAGTTGATGAGGTTTGATGAATTGCGCTTGCGAAGTAAATTTCGCACTTGCAGCATAATGCGAAACACCAGAGTGTAGAGACAAGTCGCATCCGCATTCCGACCGTTTGCGGACCAAGATAAGCCAGTCCAAGGCGGCAGAGGTCTGGCACCCTGAAACTCAAAAATGGGGTTTACCCATGGAAAAGACTCATAATCTTCAGGACACGTTCCTGAACCATGTTCGGAAGAACAAGACGAACCTCACCATCTTCCTGGTCAATGGCGTGAAGCTGCAGGGCGTGGTCACCTGGTTCGATAATTTTTGTGTGTTGTTGCGTCGGGACGGGCATTCGCAGCTTGTTTACAAGCATGCCATCTCGACCATCATGCCGGCCCAGCCTGTACAACTCTTCGATGCTGAGGGAAACGGGGACGAGGCCTGAGAGTTTAGTCTTTG
>NZ_JBATWS010000436.1:0-7049 GCF_049672805.1 Parvibaculum sp. | reverse complement strand
AGTTAGCCCAAGGTCGTGCGCGATACAATGAGCCTCTGGTTGATACCGGATGCGGCAAAAAGGGCGGAGAAATCAGCGAGTTAGACAATTTACCGCAGGGAGCGGGCGAGGCGGGGATCGCTGTTGATTTGAATTCGCTCGCCCGCTATGCCTAAGCCTCAAGAAAGGCACCCTGCCCGGCGGGGGCCTTGCCCATCATGACCCCCATACGGAGTGCCAGGTTCCATGTCCAGCTTTGACAAGCGCGGAGAAGGTTTTGAAAAGAAGTTCGTTCATGACGAGGAGCTTCGCTTCAAGGCGACGGCCCGCCGCAACAAGCTGCTTGGCCTGTGGGCGGCTGAGAAAATGGGCCTGACCGGCGAGGCGGCTGAAGCCTATGCACAGGAAGTCGTCTCCGCCGATCTTGAGGAAGCGGGTGAGGAAGACGTGTTCCGCAAGATTCGCAAGGATTTCGACGCGAAGGGTGTGGACCAGTCGGACCATCAGATCCGCCGCTCTATGGCCGACCTGATGGAAGAGGCCATTCGCCAGGTTCAGAGTTGAGACCCGGCTTTAACTTTCCGCATCTACGGCACTGACAAGGATCGTCGCGAAGCTCGCCGCAGCGGTTTCGCGTGCCTGCCGCTCGGTCAGTCCGGGAATGGCATTTGCCGCTGATTCCCGGACGCGGTGCATGGCTGCCCAGGCAACCGTCTCGATGGCAAGGCGCGCAGCGAGGCTCAGCGCGGGCGAGGGCGGGCCTTTCCTGCCTCTCATGGCAAGGGCCACGCGCGCAATCTGATCGCGGTGGTGGGCCCGCAAATCAAGGGCGTGAAGCTGCTCGAAAGCGGGGATTTCCTGCGCGCAGCGATCTACCAGCCAGATGGCGCGGCGCGCCTCATGCAGCATGTCGTAAAGCTCCGCGCCGATCTGGCGGAGCGTTTCCGTGTCCGGCTTCGCGGTGGTGATCAGCGCGTCATCAAGCGACGGCCAATGACGCACTTCCCTGGCGCGCTCGGCGAAAATGGCGGCGCTTTCCTCCATGCCTGGATCGGTAAGGGGAAGGGGGAGTTCGGCCAGCGGGCGGGCGCAGACTTTCAGGATGGCGAGATGAAAAAGGGCTTCCTTGCTCGCGACATAAAGATAGAGCGTGCCAACGCTCACGCCTGCGACCTTGGCCACATCGGCCATCTGGGTGCGGCGGATGCCCAGATCGCTGAAGCAGGCAATGGCCGCTTCGGCTATGGCGTCAGTCTTGTCGGACGGTTTTTTAGCCACATCTGCTCCTTGCACTTCTCATTCGCTGCTCGCCCAATTTCTCGTTGACTCCCGATATAAAATGAATGAATCATTCAGTCAAATCTAAACGGGAGGGCGGAATGCGTTGGCTGTTTGTGGCGGTTGCGGGGTTGGTGGCGGTTCTCGGCATGGGGCAGGGGGCTGCTTCGGCCGAGGAAGCGGCAGGCTGGCTTCATTATGGCGCTGACGCGGGCGGCTCCCGCCATTCGGCCGCTACGGCCATCACGCCGGAAAATGTCTCTGATCTCCGCGAGGCATGGGTCTATCGCACCGGCGACATGGTGAGCCGTGCCGACGCTATGAAACATACGGCTTTCGAGGTGACGCCCATCCTCTTCGAAGGCTCGCTTGTTTTCTGCAGCCCCTTCAATGAAGTGATCGCGCTTGATCCGGGCACGGGGGAGCAGAAATGGCGCTTCGATCCGAAAGTTGCCGTCGACTACCGCCCCGGTAACCAGTTCGTTTGCCGCGGTGTTACGCCCTGGGTGGATGAGGCGGCTGCGGAAGGGGCGAGCTGCGGCAAGCGCATTTTCATGGGCACGGTTGATGCGCGCGTGATCGCGCTTGATGCGCGGACGGGCGAGCCGTGCGCCGGTTTCGGCGAGAATGGCGAGGTGCAGATAGACCCCGGCATGGAACTGCAATGGCCGGGCGAGTTTCAGATCACCTCGCCGCCTTCGGTTGCGGGCGGTGTTGTCGTGATCGGTTCTGCGATCAGCGATAATCGCCGGGTAGATGCGCCGAAGGGAACCGTGCGCGCCTTTGATGCGCGGACGGGAAAGTCCGTCTGGGAGTTCAATCCCATTACGCGCGGCGCGGAAGATCATCCGACGAGCTGGCCGCGCGGCAGCGTTGCGGCGCAGACAGGACATGCGAATGTCTGGGCACCCATTGCTGCGGATGAAGCGCGGGGGCTTTTCTTCCTGCCAACCTCTTCTCCAAGCCCCGACTTCTTTGGCGGCGCGCGGGCCGGCGACAATCTCTATGCGAATTCCGTTGTGGCGCTTGAGGCGGCGACGGGCAAAGTGCGCTGGCATTTCCAGACCGTGCACCACGATGTGTGGGACTATGACCTTCCCGCACAGCCGAGCCTCGTGACGCTGACCCGCGATGGCGCGCCGCGCGATGCGGTGGTGCAGGTGACGAAGACGGGGTTTGTCTTTGTGCTTGATCGCGAGACGGGCAAGCCGATTTTCGATGTGGAAGAACGTCCCGTGCCGCAGGATGCAGCGGCGGGTGAGTTCCTGTCGCCAACGCAGCCTGTTCCTGTCGCACCGCCGCCGCTTGTACCGCAGCATCTGAAGCCGGAAGACGCGTGGGGACTCACCTTCTGGGACCGCAAGGCCTGTCGCGAGAAGATTGAAGCCGCGCGCTCCGAAGGGCTTTACACGCCGCCCTCAGCGCAAGGCACGATCATGTATCCCTTCACGGGCGGCGGGGCGAATTGGGGCGGGGCCGCTTTCGATCCTGCAACGCAGCGGCTCTACATCAATACAAGCCGTGCAGCGCATCTCATCACGCTTATCCCCTCGGAAAATTTTGAAGCGGCGCGAGCGGCAGAACCGGATGAGGAAATCTCGCCCCAGGCACCGACGCGCTGGGCGGTGAAGCGCGAATTGCTGCTCTCTCCCCTTGATCTTCCCTGCAACCCGCCGCCTTGGGGAATGCTGACGGCTGTTGATCTCTCCGACGTCACGATTGCCTGGGAAAGCGTGCTGGGCACGGTGCGCGACCTCGCGCCAGTTCCGGTGCCCATCAAATGGGGAACGCCGAATTTCGGCGGCCCGATCGTTACCGCGGGCGGTGTCGTGTTCATCGGCGCAACGATGGATGATTATCTGCGCGCCTTTGATGCAGCGAGCGGCGAGGAACTCTGGAAAGGCCGCCTTCCCGCAGGCGGTCAGGCAACGCCCATGACCTATGAGTGGGAAGGGCGGCAATATGTGGTGATTGCGGCAGGCGGCCATGCACGAGCGGGCACAAAACTTGGTGACTATGTGATCGCCTATGCCTTGCCGGAGAATTAGAGGGCCGCTTCTTTCAGCTTCAGCCGGGTTGCGATCTGCTCGAGAGAAAGAAGGTGGTTGCCTTCCTTCACCAAATCGTAAACCGTGACGTTCAGTGCACGGAGCGTCTTGCGGCGGATCTCCCGCGTGTCGGGCGCTTCGTCAAAGTCGATGACGTTGACGCAGGCCGTGTTCTGGTCGATGGCGGCAAAGGTGGCAAGGCCGGTGCCGAGCGCCCAGCCGATGACGAGCCGGTTGATGCCGCCATGCGCCACAAGGGCAAGCGTGTCCCACTCAGGCTCGGCGATCAGCTTTTCGAGGCCCGCAAGAACACGGGTGTTTACCTCTTCGAAGCTGTCGCCGCCATTGTAGCGGGCGCCGGGCACATGGGCATTGCGGAATGAATAGGCAATATCGTTGAGGTCGGTCACGGCGGCGCGATAGGCGGGGTCGCCCTGAAATTCGACGAAGTGATCGTTCGCTTCAATCTCGATATTGCGTCCGGCGAGGATAAGCTCTGCTGTCTCCATTGAGCGGGGAAAGCTTGAACTGACCGCGCGATCAAAGGGAATCTTTTGCAGCGCCTTGCCTGTGAGGGTTGCCTGTTCGCGGCCCCAATCCGTCAGCGGCACGACCTTCGCGTCGGCAACGCGATTGCCCTTGTCATCGACATAGGACACATCGCCGTGGCGGAACAGATAGATGCGGCGGCGGCGCGAGCCGTCGAAGGCTGTGCGGAGCATGGGAAATCCCCCGGATACAAATATCGGTGCCGTGCGGTACGGGCGCGACTGTGACGGTTGGGTGAAGCCTCAGCTCCGGCCGAATACACGCGCGAAAATCGTGTCCACATGCTTGGTGTGGTAGCCGAGGTCGAAGCGTTCCTCGATTTCCGCATCGCTCAGATACTTCTTCACATCGGCATCGGCTTTCAGCAGGTCGAGGAAGTTGCCTTCCCCGCGCCAGACCGGCATGGCATTGCGCTGCACGAGGCGATAGGCCTCTTCGCGCGACGCGCCTTTCTGCGTGAGAGCCAGAAGCACGCGCTGCGAATGGACAAGACCGCCAAGCTGGTTGAGGTTCTTTTCCATGTTCTCGGGATAGATCACCAGCTTGTCGATAACGCCGGTGAGGCGTGCCAGCGCGAAGTCGAGCGTGACAGTTGCGTCCGGGCCGATCATGCGCTCAACCGAGGAATGGGAGATATCGCGCTCATGCCAAAGGGCGACATTTTCCATGGCCGGGATGCTCATGCCGCGCACGAGGCGGGCGAGGCCGGTGAGGTTTTCAGTGAGCACGGGGTTGCGCTTGTGCGGCATGGCTGATGAACCCTTCTGCCCTTCGGAGAAGAACTCTTCAGCTTCCAGCACTTCGGTGCGCTGCAGATGACGGATCTCGGTGGCGACGCGCTCAATGGAGCTGGCGATGACGCCAAGTGTTGCGAAGAACATGGCATGGCGGTCGCGCGGAATTACCTGCGTTGACACGGGTTCGACCTCAAGGCCGAGCGCCTTGGCGACATGCGCTTCCACGCGGGGGTCGATATTGGCGAAGGTGCCGACCGCGCCAGAAATGGCGCAGGTCGCGATTTCCTTGCGCGCATTGACCAGCCGTTCGCGGCAACGCGAGAACTCGGCATAGGCTTCCGCCATTTTCAGGCCGAAGGTCACGGGTTCGGCATGAATGCCGTGGCTGCGGCCAATGCAGACCGTGTCCTTATGCTCATAGGCGCGGCGCTTGATGGCAGCCAGAAGCTCGTCCATGTCGCGCAGCAGAATGTCGCTCGCGCGGGCAAGCTGCACGTTGAAGCAGGTGTCGAGCACGTCTGACGAGGTCATGCCCTGATGGACGAAGCGCGAATCCTCACCGATGAATTCGGCAAGATGGGTGAGGAAGGCGATGACGTCATGCTTCACCTCGCGCTCGATCGCGTCGATCTTCTCGACATCGAACACGGCCTTGTCGCCCCGCTCGCGGATGTTTTTTGCGGCTTCCTTCGGAATCACGCCAATCTCGGCCAGTGCTTCGCAGGCATGGGCTTCGATCTCGAACCAGATGCGGAACTTCGTTTCGGGGTCCCAGATGGCGACCATTTCCGGTCGCGAATAGCGCGGGATCATCAGGCGCCTCGCAGTTTCATGGCGGATGGGAAGGAACGGGCAGGGTGTAGCATTTGGGGGATGGCTCTTCAACCGGCCCTGAAAGGGACGCCCGGCGGTAAAGATGGGTTGGTAAAAAGCATAATCCCTGCGCTACCTTGCGTTAAAGGAAAGGCGCCTGAAGGCGCATCAGGGAGGAGAAAATGGGTGTGACGCTCTCGGGAGAGATTTCCCGCCGGACATTTCTGAAATCAACCGCCGCGACGGCGGCTTTGGCTGGCGCCTATGCGGCGGGGTTCCGCCCCGCGATGGCGGGCGCGCCGGAGCTTGCAAAGCTCGACGCGCTCGGGCAGGCGGAACTGGTTGCGAAGGGCGAGGTTACGGCGCTCGACCTTGTGAATGCCGCGATTGAGCGGATCGAGCAGGTCAACCCCAGGGTGAACGCGGTGGTGCTGGAGCTGTTCGACCGGGCACGCGAGGAAGCGGCGGGCGACCTGCCGAAAGGCCCGTTCACCGGCGTGCCGAACCTTGTGAAGGATCTCGATAATCTGAAGGGCACGCGCAACAGCTCCGGCTCGCGCATGTTTGCGCAGAATATTTCTGCCGAAACCGACCCGCTGATCGCCGCGAATGAGAAGGCGGGCTTCATCATGGTGGGGAAGAGCAACACGCCGGAATTCGGCCTGCTCGCCACCACGGAATCGCTTCTTCTGGAGCCGTGCCGTAACCCGTGGAATCCCGAACATTCATCAGGCGGCTCATCGGGCGGCGCGGCGGCGGCAGTTGCTTCCGGCATGGTGCCGCTCGCCCATGCAACGGATGGCGGCGGCTCGATCCGCATTCCGGCATCCTGCTGCGGACTTTTCGGGCTGAAGCCGAGCCGGGGCCGCATCTATACGGGAGAGCGAAACCTGCCGGGCGAGATCGGTGTGCAGCATTGCGTGAGCCGTTCCGTGCGGGACAGCGAGGCCCTGTTCGCCGTCACCGAGATGCAGGCAGAGGGTGCGCGGCTCGCGCCTGTCGGCCGCGTCGAGGGGCCGAACAAGAAGCGTCTCAAGATTGCTTTCAATACGAAGAACTATTTCGGCAATGAACCGGACGCCGATGTGAAAGCGGCGATTGAAGATGTGGCAAAGCTCTGCGAGAGCCTCGGCCATGAGATTGTGCCGGTTGAAAACCCGGTTCACGGCGAAACCTTTATGGAGGCTTTCCTCACCATCTGGGCATCCGGTCCGTCCATGCTGGTGAAGCTTGCCAGGGAGAA
Source organism: Parvibaculum sp. (assembly GCF_049672805.1). Lineage (GTDB taxonomy): Bacteria > Pseudomonadota > Alphaproteobacteria > Parvibaculales > Parvibaculaceae > Parvibaculum. The sequence goes on along the minus strand of NZ_JBATWS010000436.1, from coordinate 402 downwards.
CGGGCTTGATCCGGAAGCCGTGCTTGAGCCCTGGACCATTGGCCTTGCTGCAAAGTTCGATGCAAAGCCTGCGGGCGCGATTGAAGAGTCGCTGGCGGTCTTTACGAAGGTGACGGCAGAGACCGAGGCATTCATGAAGGACTATGATGTGTGGCTGTCGCCTGTCCTCGCATCAGCGCCGCCGAAACTCGGGGAGCAGGGGCCGAACGTACCCTTCGATACGCTTTATGAGCGTGTCATCAATTATGTAAGCTATACGCCGCTTCATAATGCAGTGGGGACACCGGCCATGTCGGTTCCGCTCTCATGGAATGAGGCTGGGCTTCCCATTGGCTCGCAATTTTCGGCACCGCTTGGTGGTGAGAAGATTCTTTTCGAACTCGCCTATGAGCTGGAGCAGGC
>NZ_JBATWS010000435.1:0-10749 GCF_049672805.1 Parvibaculum sp. | reverse complement strand
GCTGCGCTTCTGATTGCGGTTGTGCTGGGCCTTGCCTTCGGGAGAAGCGGTGGCCTCGCAACGGGCGCACCACCTGTTACCTTCACGCTCGAAAACGGAATGAACGTGCTGGTGATCCCGGATCACCGCGCGCCCGTTGTCACGCATATGGTCTGGTACACGGTCGGCGCCGCGGATGAAACGCCAGGCAAGACCGGCCTTGCGCATTTCCTCGAACATCTGATGTTCAAGGGCACCGAAAAGATCGCACCCGGCGAGTTCTCGCGCATCGTCGCGCGCAATGGCGGGCAGGATAACGCCTTCACCCATTATGATTTCACCGCCTATTTTCAGGTGATTGCGAAAGACAGGCTTCCTCTCGTCATGGAGATGGAAGCAGACCGCATGACGCAACTGCGGCTGACCGACGCCGAAGTGCTGCCCGAGCGCGATGTGGTGATGGAAGAACGGCGGATGCGGATCGAGAACAATCCCGTTGCCGCACTTCAGTCGGAAATGAGTGCCGCGCTTTACGGCAATCATCCCTATGGCCGTGACATTATCGGCCATATGGAAGAGATCGCGGGCCTCACCACGGAAGATGCGCTCGATTTCTATGAGCGTTTCTACACACCGAACAATGCAACGCTCATCGTGGCGGGTGATGTGACGGCGGAAGAGCTTCGTCCCCTTGCTGAAAAATATTACGGCGTGATCGGGGAGCGCGCGCCGACCTTCATCCGCGAGCGCGCCGCGATTGAATGGCCGAGCGAAGATGTGCGCATCACGCGGTATGACCCGCGCGTGACGCAGCCGACATGGCTCCGCTTCTATCCCGCCCCCGGCTATCGCACGGCGCAGGAAGCAGACAAGCCTGCCTTTGACGTGCTTGCGGAAATTCTCGGTGGCGGCACGACGAGCCGCCTTTACCGCTCACTTGTGGTGGAGCAGGGGATCGCTGCCGGTGTGCAGAGCTGGTACGAGGGCAGCCGCCTTGATGATGGCAAGTTCGGCCTCTATGCCGTGCCCCGCACCGATGGCGGGCTGGAGCTGCTTGAAGCGGCAGTCGAGGCGGAAGTGGCGCGGCTGCTTCAGGGCGGCGTCAATGATGACGAACTTGCGCGCGCAAAGACTGTCATTGCAGCCGGTGCCGTTTATGCGCGCGATAATCAGCGCACCATGGCCTATGCCTATGGCGAAGGTTTGATGACGGGCATGACCGCTCGCCAGATACATGAATGGCCGGAGCGTGTGCAGGCCGTTACAGGCGCGGATGTGCTTCGCGTTGCGCGGCTGGTCTTTGAAGGCACCCATGCCGTGACAGGCGAAGTTCTGCCGGGAGAAGAGCCGTGATCCGCCTCGCGCTTGCCGTTCTTTTGTTTCTGGTCGCACCGCTCGCGCCTGTCGCAGCCATGAATATTGAGCGCGTGGTAAGCCCGGGCGGCATTGAAGCCTGGCTCGTCCAGGAAGACTCAATTCCCGTCATCACGATGGAAGTTGCCTGGACGGGGGGAACGGCCTCCGACCCCTCCGAAAAAAGCGGCCTCGCCAATATGGTTTCCGCGCTTCTCGATGAAGGGGCAGGCGATCTTGATTCCGCAGCCTTTCAGGAGCGCGTGGACGACATTGCCGCGCGCATTTCCTTCTCTGCCGAAAGCGATCATTTTCGCGGCTCTCTTCAGACTCTTGCGAATGCACGCGATGAGGCGTTCCGTCTTTTCTCGCTCGCCATTTCAAGCCCGCGTTTCGATGAAGATGCGGTAGAGCGCATCCGCGCGCAGATCCTCACCAGCCTCGCGCGGAATAGGGACCGGCCGGACTGGATCGTGGAAGACACCTGGTTCAAATCCGCATTGGGCGACCATCCCTATGCGCGGGCAGGCGAAGGCACATCGGACTCGATTTCGCAGATCACGCGGGACGATCTTGCGGATTATACGAAACGCATACTCGCGCGCGACAATCTGAAAATCGCCGTGGTTGGTCCGATCCCTGCGGCAGAGCTCGGCGCGCTTCTCGACAAGACATTCGGCACCCTGCCGAAAGAAGCAGATTTGCCCGCGATCCCGAATGTTGAACTTCCCGAAAAGGGGGAGGTCGTCGTCGTGGTGCGCGACTTCCCGCAAAGCGTCATTCTGTTCGGTTCGCAGGGATTGCTGCGCGATGATGAGGATTTTATTCCCGCATTCGTGATGAACTACATTCTGGGTGGCGGCAGCTTTTCCTCGCGCCTGATGGAAGAGGTCAGGGTGAAGCGCGGCCTTGCCTATTCAGTCGGCACTTACCTTGATCCTCGCACCCATGCGGCGTTCTTTTTCGGTGAAGTCGGAACGAAGAATGAGCGCGTCGGCCAGACGCTTGCCATCATCCGGCGCGAACTTGCGTCCATGGCGAAGAATGGCGTGACTGAGGCGGAGCTTGAAGACGCAAAAACCTATCTGACCGGCTCCTATCCGCTGCGCTTCACATCGAACCGCTCGATTGCGAACCAGCTTCTGGGCATTCAGCTCGAAAATCTCGGGATTGATTATGTCGAGCGCCGCAATGCGCTCATCGAGGCCGTGACGCAGGAGGATATTGCCCGCGTGGCAGCCCGCCTTCTGAAGCCGGAAAATCTGCTGGTGACGATTGTAGGAAAGCCCGACCTTTCAACCGATTCGGGCCTGCCCGAGCGGGATGACATGGCACCCGCACCCTCCGCTCACCCGTCGGGAGTGCCGCACTGAAATCGCGGTCAAGGGAACGCGCCCTGCTGGCCGGGCGTTGAGCTTCTTGTTACGCTTCAGCCTTGCTACGCTTCGGGGGCCAGCAACCGCGCATGGCCTCCTTCCCGCGCTTTGATCGGAACGAAACAGATGGCCGCATCCGACCTTCCCTATCGACAGTCTCTCGATAATTGCTTCGCCGACCGGATCGGCAGTGAGGGCGGCCTTTCCCGTGAAGCCTTTGATGCGACGCTCGCCGAAACGGAAAGCGCGCTGGACTGGCTGCGCCGCGCACATGACAGCAATGAATTGCCGCTTCTGCGTGTGCCTGCAAGGCAGGATGATCTCGCGCCGATCGAGGAAGTGGCCGACCATCTTCTCAATAACACAACGGATATTTTCATCTTCGGCATTGGCGGTTCGGCGCTCGGCGCGCAGGCGCTGGCGCAGCTTACCGGCTGGGGCACGCAGGCCAATGTGCAGAAGGGCGGCGTGCGTATCCACATCCCCGACAATCTCGATGCCGCGACGATGGAAGCTGTGCTCGGAAACAGCGACTTGCGGACGACACGCTTTCTCGTCGTCTCGAAGTCGGGCGGCACGGTCGAGCCTGCCATTCAGACACTCGCCGCCATGAGCGCGCTCGAAAAGGCGGGCGGCGGCAAATATATGAAGCATCACTTCGCCGTGCTGACCGAGCCTGCGAAGAACGGCAAGCCGAATCCCATGCGCGCGCTCGCGGAAACATATGGCTTCCCGACGCTGGAGCATGATCCGGGCGTCGGCGGGCGCTATGCGGTGCTCACCAATGTCGGCCTTCTGCCTGCCCGCCTTCTGGGCCTCGACATCACAGCGATCCGCGCGGGTGCCGCCGCCGTGCTGAAACCGGTGCTTGAGGGCAAGGGGGCGGCCCATGCCGCGCCCGCACTCGGCGCCGCGCTGCAAGTCGCTATGATGCGCGAGAAGGGCACGGCCATGTCGGTCGTTGCTGGCTATGCAGACAGGCTGGAGCGTTTCCTCGCCTGGTATTGCCAGCTCTGGGCAGAAAGTCTCGGTAAGGATGGCAAGGGCACGACGCCGGTTAAGGCGCTTGGGCCGGTGGACCAGCACAGCCAGCTTCAGCTCTGGCTCGCCGGTCCGCGCGATAAGCTCTTCACGCTTTTCCTGACCGACACGAAGGGCAAGGGGCCAGAAGCGCTTGCTTCGATCGCCGAAAACACGGCATTCGATTTTCTGGGAGGCCACCGCATCGGCGATCTCGTCGATGCCGAACAGCGGGCAACGGCAGATACGCTTGCAAAGAACGGACGACCCGTCAGAACCTTCACGCTTCCTGCGCTTGATGAACGCACATTCGGTGCTCTCTTCATGCATTTTATGCTGGAGACCATCATTGCCGGGCGCCTCCTTGGCGTTGACCCGTTTGACCAGCCTGCGGTTGAGGAAGGAAAAATCCTCGCCCGCAAATATCTTGCCGAAGGCAAAGCCCGAAACCGATGAGCCGTATTCGCCGCCTCAGCGAAGGAACGATCAACCGCATCGCAGCAGGCGAAGTGGTGGAGCGCCCCGCAAGCGCAGTGAAGGAGCTTGTCGAAAACGCGCTTGATGCAGGCGCGCGCCATATCGACATTGTCGTAGAAGGCGGTGGGCGTGATCTCATCCGCATCATTGATGACGGAATCGGCATGTCGGCGGAAGAACTGGCGCTGGCTGTGGAGCGTCATGCAACATCGAAGCTTCGTCTCGATAACGAAGGTCTTGAAGATTTGCATGACATCGCAACGCTCGGCTTTCGCGGCGAGGCGCTCCCCTCCATCGGCGCTGTGGCGCGTCTCACCATCACAAGTCGCCCGCGCGATGCAGAGACGGCCCATCGCATCATAGTGGAAGGCGGGCGCGTCAGCGCAGTGGAGCCTGCATCAGGCCGCACAGGCACGCATATCGAAGTGCGCGATCTTTTTTATGCGACGCCTGCGCGTCTGAAGTTCATGAAAGGCGAGCGTTCGGAAACGCAGGCGATTGCCGATGTGGTGAAGCGTCTTGCCATGGCGCATCCGGGAACCGGCTTTACGCTAACGGGCGGTGAGCGAAACATATTGCGCCTTGAGCCGGAACTGCCGGGTGAGGGCGGGCGGCTCTCGCGCCTCGGCGCGGTAATGGGCCGTGACTTTGAAAGCAATGCGCTTGCGATTGATGCCATGCGCGAAGGCGTGGGCCTGCACGGCTTCGCGGGACTGCCAACCTATAATCGCGGCAATGCGTTGATGCAGTATCTCTTCGTGAACGGCCGCCCGGTGCGCGACCGGCTGATCGTCGGGGCGGTGCGCGGTGCCTATGCGGATTTCCTCGCGCGGGACCGGCATCCCGCCGTTGCGCTTTTTGTCGAGATCGATCCGCGCGATGTGGATGTGAACGTTCATCCGGCGAAGGCGGAAGTGCGCTTCCGTGATGCGGGCCTTGTGCGTGGCCTTATTGTCGGTGCGCTGAAGCGGGCACTGGCCGAGGCGGGTCATCGCGCTTCGACCACGGTGGCCGGTGCCGCGCTCGGCGCGCTGCGGCCGGGCGAGCCGAACAATGCGCCCGTGCCGTCCCATTGGTCTGCGTCTCCTTCCTGGCAACCCGGTATCGCGGAAGAGAAAAGGGACTGGCAGGGCGCTTTCGCGGAACTCGGCGGACACGCGGCGCGTGTCGAGCCTCTTGCTGAGGCGCCTCACGCCGCCCCCGCTGCGCCGACGCCCGACATGCCGCTTGGCGTGGCGCGCGGTCAGGTGCATGAAACCTATATCGTGGCGCAGACGGCGGACGGAATTGTTCTTGTCGATCAGCACGCGGCGCATGAGCGCCTTGTCTATGAGCGCATGAAAAAGGCGATGGCGGAGCGCGGTGTTGCCCGCCAGCTATTGCTCATTCCCGAAGTGGTCGATCTTGATGAGGCAGAGGCCGAGCGTCTCGCCGCGCGCGCGGATGAACTCGCCGAGCTTGGCTTCGTGCTGGAGGCTTTTGGTCCGGGCGCTGTCGTTGTACGCGAAGTGCCTGCGATTTTCGGCAAGCTCGATGTTGCGGGTCTCGTGCGCGATCTCGCAGACGATCTTGCCGAACTTGATGAAGCCTTGTCACTCAAGGAACGGCTGGAAGAAGTGTGCGGCACCATTGCCTGTCACGGCTCGGTGCGGGCCGGGCGGCGGCTTACCGCAGAAGAGATGAACGCGCTTCTCCGCGAGATGGAGGCAACCCCTCATTCCGGCCAGTGCAATCATGGCCGGCCGACCTATGTGGAACTGAAACTGTCGGATATTGAGCGGTTATTCGGCCGTCGCTGACGCAGCGAGGCAATGCGACGTCAGAAACTCCCTCAGCACATCCGTGACGTGATGGATATGCGGGCCGTCTGCGCCTTCAAATGAAATCTGATGATGCCGCTCCGGCCCCGCCACACCGGGCCGCACCCACACGGTTGTCATGCCAAGCGTATGGGGCACTTCGAGGTTGCGAGCGATATCCTCAAACATCGCTGCGCGGGAAGGCTCGATGCCGCTGGCCTCGATGAAGCGGTCATAGGCACCCCGGCGCGGCTTCGGCTCATATCGCGCCGTCACAATGTCGTAAATGCCATCAAACACATGATCGATGCGAAGCTGACGCAGCACATTTTCCGCATGGGCAAGCGAGCCATTGGTGAAAATGATCTTGCGCCCCGGAAGGCGCGCAATCGCCGCGCCAAGCGCTTCATCGGCCATCACGCCAGATACGTCGATATCATGCACGAAATCGAGAAAGGGTTCCGGCTCGCAGCCATGCACGGCCATCAGGCCGGAAAGCGTCGTGCCGTACTCGATGTAGAATTCCTTCTGGATGCGGCGTGCTTCCGCGACATCGACTCCCAGCAGGTCGCAGATATAGGCGGCCATTTTCTGGTCCACCTGCGCAAAGAGATCACAGGCAGGCGGGTAAAGCGTGTTGTCCAGATCAAAGACCCAGGCATCGACATGGTTGAAGCCGCGGGGGAGGGGGGATGTTTCAATCGCCGTCATGGCCTCTATGTGCCGCTTTGCGCGGAACTTGGCAAGTTTGACAGGAGGCGGGAGGGGCTAAGAGGTAAACCGCTCGTTTCCGGCTCAAACTCTTAATCAACTGTTAAACCCAGGGCCGGAAAACTGCACAGGTGTTCAATCTTCCGGTGCAGGAATGGCGATCGGTTTTCTCTCACGGCTGTTCGGGCGAAAGAAGCTCCCCGCGGAGCTTCGCTACGAAGATGCGCGCCGCGTGCTGGAAAGCCACCAAAAGGCAGCAAAGCGCGAACTTGCCGCGCGCACTGATGCGCCGCCCGAAGCGCTTTACTATCTTGCCTGCGATGATGACCGGCAGGTGCGTGGCCTTGTTGCCGCAAATCCCGCAACGCCCATTCAGGCAAATGAACTGCTGCGCACGGATTCCGATGGCGAGGTGCGTCAGGAGCTTGCCCGCAAGATTGCGCGCCTGATGCCGGATATGGAGGCGGGCGAACTCACCCGCCTGCAGCAAAGATCACTTGAGCTGCTGGAGCGACTGGCCGAGGACGAGTTACCTCGCGTGCGCGCCATCATTGCAGAAGAGATAGCGCAATGCGCACATATCCCGCGCCGCCTGGCGCTCAAACTTGCGCATGATGTTGAGGAAACGGTCTGCGGCCCGATCCTGCGTTATTCCCCGCTCCTGTCGGATGAGGATCTGATCGAGCTCATCGCCTCGACCCGCGTGCATGGTGCTCTGGAAGCCATTGCTCGGCGCGACGGGCTGAGCGGCGATGTCTCCGCTGCCATTGCTGCCTCGCTCGATATTCCGGCGGTGGCGCAGCTTCTGGCCAATCCCAGCGCGCAGATCCGCGAAGAGACATTGAACAGGATCATCACGCAGGCGCAGGGCATTGAGGCGTGGCATCGCCCGCTTGTGATGCGGACCGATCTTTCCCTACGGGCCATTCGGCGCATCGCCACATTTGTCTCGCGCTCGCTGATTGATGAGCTTGCCAGCCGCAACAGGCTTGATGATGAAACTGCACAATGGCTGAAGGCGCGCGCGCAGGAGGCCATTGAAAGCGGGCGCGATGGCAGGGGCCAGCCTGTCACGGTGGAGATTGTCCGCAAGGCATTTGCGCGCGGCGAGCTGGGTGATGAAATCGTCACGGGTGCGGCAACCCTTGCGCGGCGCACACCTGTGGTCACAGCACTTTCGCTTCTGTCGGGCGCACCGCCTGAAACGGTCGAGATGGTGATTGATGCGCAAAGCGGGCGCGGCATTGTGGCGCTCTGCTGGAAGGCGGGGCTTTCCATGCGCACTGCGCTTGCCATCGAAACGCATATTGCGCGTGTGCCGAAAGAAAGTCTCATCCTGCCGCGAGACGGGATCGACTATCCGTTTGATGAGAAGGAGATGGTCTGGCATCTCCAGTATTTCGGGCTTGAGGCAAACAGCGCCTGAGCACCTCATTCACCTGAGCACATCATTCAAAGGTGACAGAGCGGTAAAGCTCATCCCCCGTATTGACACGCAGAAAGCCGCGTTCATCGAAGCCGCGCGCCGCGCAGCTCTCCCGACCCCGGATTTCGAAGCGCGTTGCCTTGGTGCAAAAACTGTCATTCCCGCCCCAGACGAGTTCAACGCCGTCGCGCCGGACAGGTGAACCGCTATGGTCCAACGCTTCGGCATAGACGTGATAGGCATCCTGCAAGAGCTTGCCCTTGATTGCTTTCCGGCAGCTTCCGGCCTCAATGCGTATCCAGCCGCTCGAGATTTCCTCATCGCCATTGCGATAGCCGATCGCGGCCCAGACGAGATCATCCGTCCGGTTGCAGAGATCAAGGCCGAGGCTTGCATGGTTCGCAATGGCGCGTTCCACAAGTTGTTCCAGAAGTTCCGTGTCGATCCGGCCGGTTGCAGGCAAATCTTCGGAACGCTGGAAAGCTTCAACGGCGCGCAGCGTGTTGCGTGCGGCAATGCCATCCACCTGCCGCAGCGCGAAGCCGAGATCATGCAGCAGTCGTTGCACGCCGGCGATGCGGGCCTGCTCGGGCGTGTAGTCGCTTGCCTCCGCAAAGCTGGTCGTCCAGTTCTTTCCGGCGGATGGTCTCACGCGCAGGAAGTCGGCTGAATCAAAGCCGCGCATGGCGCATTGGTCGCGGCCTTCTATCTCGAAGGCGTTCTCCACAACACAGAAGCCGATATTACCGGAGAAATATTTGATGCTGCCCTCATGCGCATCCATGGAGCGGGCAAAGACGTAATAGTCGCTTTCCTCAACGGGCCCTTGCAGCATCGGCGCGCAATCGCCCGGCAGGATGCGCACCCAGCCGCGGCTCATCCAGCCGCGTTCGGACTCAAAGCCGATTGCGGCATCAAGCACATAGCTCGTGAGGTTGCAGAACTCGTAATCTGCCTTCGCTGCCGCGGGCAGCATGAAGCAGAGAAAAAGCGTGGCAGCGGCAATCTGCAGAAGATGCTTCATGTGGCGCGAACTTCCCCCTGACGGAAACTTTAGCATCCGTGAGCGGGCAGGGGAAAGCCGCGATGAGGCAATAGTCAGCGCTGGATCAGCGTGCCTGCACCATGTTCGGTGAAAAGCTCAAGCAGAACGGCGTGAGGAACGCGCCCGTCAAGAATGACGACAGCTTCAACGCCGCCTTCAACCGCTTCGATGCAGGTCTCAAGTTTCGGGATCATGCCACCGGAAATGGTGCCATCCTTCATCAGCGCGCGGGCTTGCTCGATGGTGAGTTCCTCGATCAGATTGCCTTCCTTGTTGAGCACACCGCTTACATCGGTGAGAAGGAGAAGGCGGGCAGCGCCCATCGCAGCGGCAATGGCGCCTGCGGCCGTATCCGCATTTATGTTGTATGTGTGTCCGTCCGGAGATACGCCAATCGGCGCGATCACGGGGATGATGTCCGACTTCTGGATCACTTGCAGGATTTCAGGATTGACCGCAGCCGGCTCGCCGACAAAGCCGAGATCGAGAATCTTCTCGATATTCGATTCCGGGTCGTGAACCTTGTGCTCGACCTTGCGCGCAACGATGAGATTGCCATCCTTGCCGCAAAGGCCGACCGCGCGGCCACCCGCCTGATTGAGCTGCGCCACGATCTGCTTGTTGATCGATCCGGCAAGAACCATCTCGACAATCTCGACGGTCGCCTTGTCGGTGATGCGCAGCCCGCCGGAAAACTCGCTCTTGATGCCGAGCCGCGTCAGCATCGCGCCGATCTGCGGACCGCCGCCATGCACGACGATGGGATTGAGTCCTGCCTGCTTGAGCAGAACGATATCGCGGGCAAATTCCGCACCAAGCGCTTCATCGCCCATGGCATGACCGCCATATTTCACGACGACCGTGCGCTTGTCATAAAGCTGCATGAAGGGGAGCGCTTCGGAAAGGACGCGCGCCCTGTCGAGTGTCTGGGTCTTGTTTGTCTGGTCTGGCATGGTGTCTTGCCCTGTTCCGCCCCTCATTCGGCCTGCGGTTTATATCCCAGCGCTGCCGGATCAGCCAGCGAGGCGATCTCGGCGCGAAGTTCTGCCATGCCCGATCCTTTCTCGCTTGATGTGGCGAGGATGGTCGGATGGGCGGCCACATGGCGGCGCAGTGCTTCGCGCACTTCAACGAGCCGCGTGTCGAGTTCGCCCTTCTTCAGCTTGTCGATCTTGGTCAGTACGATCTGATAGGAGACGGCCGCCTCGTCCAGCATGTCCATGACTTCATGGTCATTGGGCTTGAGACCATGGCGGGAATCGATCAGCAGCATCACACGGCGCAGTTCGGGCCGCCCGCGCAGATAGGCCATCACGAGCGATGTCCATTGGCTCACGCGTGCCTTGGTTTCCCGCGCATAGCCATAGCCCGGCAGGTCCACCATCACGAGGGCGGGAGCGTCTTCCTTGCCGAGCGCAAAGAAATTGAGCTCCTTGGTCCGGCCCGGCGTGTTGGATGTGCGGGCAAGGGTCTTGCGGCCTGTCAGCGCATTGAGAAGGCTCGACTTGCCGACGTTGGAGCGGCCCGCAAAGGCAACTTCCGTCAGCCCCGTATGCGGCAGGC
>NZ_JBATWS010000434.1:0-2933 GCF_049672805.1 Parvibaculum sp. | reverse complement strand
CCGTGGCACTGGTCGGCATGGTCATGGGTAAAGAGCACCGCATCCACCCAGCCGATCTTCGCGTCAATGAGCTGGTCACGCATATCGGGCGACGTGTCCACCAGTACGGCGGTCGTCTGGGTCGGGTCCTTGTCCCATTGCTCGATGAGAAGCGAACAGCGCCGCCGCCTGTTCTTCGGCTCGTTCGGATCGCACGCCCCCCAGAACGGGCCGCCGATGCCGGGCCGCGGAACGCCGCCAGATGAGCCGCAGCCCAATATGGTCGCGCGCATCTTCATGCTCTGCGCACAGCCTCCGGCGGCACGCGCGAGAACAGCCGCAGGAAGTTCTCTGTCGTGCTGGCAGCAAGTTCGACAAGGCTCACGCCCTTCACTTCCGCAAGCTTCGCTGCCGTGTGGACCACGAAGGATGGCTCATTGCGCTTGCCGCGCTTCGGTATGGGCGCGAGATAAGGCGCATCTGTTTCAACGAGCAGCCGATCCATCGGCACTTTCGCTGCCGTCTCGCGCAGTTCTCCCGCATTCTTGAAGGTGAGGATGCCGGACAGTGAAATGTAGAGACCCAGTTCCAGTGCTTTTTCAGCGAGTTGCGGGCTTGAGCTGAAGCAGTGCAGAAGCCCCGGAAACGCACCCTTCCCCATCTCATCCTCCAGAATGCGCGCCATGTCATCATCGGCATCGCGCGTATGGACGATGAGCGGCAGGCCCGTTTCCCGCGCCGCCGCGATATGCGAACGGAAGTTGCGCTCCTGTGCGGCGCGCGGGCTGTGCTCGTAGAAATAATCAAGCCCGGTCTCGCCAATGCCGACGACTTTCGGATGTTTCGCTAGCTCGACCAGCGTTGCCGTGTCCGTCTCCGGCTCGCTTTCCGCCTCATGCGGATGGATGCCGACCGTGCAGTAAACATACGGGAAACGCTCGGCCACCGCCCTCACCCGGTCAAACTCACTCACCTTCGTGCCGATGGTGAGCATCAACCCGACGCCTGCCTCATGCGCGCGCGCAACCACCTCCTCGACCTCCGGCCCGAAATCCGGGAAGTCGAGATGGCAATGGCTGTCAACGAGCACAGGCAGCGTCATGATTGCGACGCCTCCGTCTCCACAAAACGAGGGAACACGCCTTGCGGCGCGGGTAGCGCGGTGCCGGGCACCAGCGGCCTGTCAAGCGCATCGAAGCCGCGCTGATCTTCCGCCACCGCCAGCAGATCGAGCAGTCGCGCAATCGAGGCTGGCATCACCGGCTGAAGCAGGATCGCGCAACGGCGCACCGTTTCTGCAGTCGTGTAGAGCACGGTTGCCATGCGCTCCGGGTCGGTCTTTTTCAGCGCCCAGGGTTCCTGCCCTGCGAAATAGCGGTTCGCATCAGCCACGACTTCAAAGACGCTCGCCACATAATTGTGGATCTCGAGCCGCTCCATCTGCGCGCGCGTCACCTCGGCAAGGGCCGCCGCCTTGTCGAGCAGAGCCTTGTCATCCGGTGAGAAAGAACCGTGAGAAGGTACGACACCGTCACAGTTTTTTGCGATCATTGAAAGTGAACGCTGAGCAAGATTGCCTATGTCATTGGCAAGATCGGCATTGATCCGGTTCACCACACTTTCATGGCTGTAGCTGCCATCAGCGCCATAAGGCACTTCGCGGCAGAAGAAGTACCGGATCTGATCGACGCCGTAAGTGTCTGTAATCGTGAACGGATCGATTACGTTCCCGACCGACTTCGACATTTTCTCGCCGCGCACATTGAGGAAGCCATGTCCGAAAACGCGGCGCGGCAGCGGCAGGTCGGCCGCCATCAGCATGGCCGGCCAGATCACCGCATGGAAACGCACGATGTCCTTGCCGATGATGTGAACATCGGCGGGCCAGTAACGCCGGAAAAGATCATTATCCATATCGGGATAGCCGAGCCCGGTGATGTAATTGGTCAGCGCATCGATCCAGACATACATCACATGGTTCGGGTCGCCCGGCACGCCGACGCCCCAATCGAGCTTCGAACGCGCGCGCGAAATGGAGAGGTCTTTCAGCCCCCGCTTCACGAAGGAAACGATCTCATTGCGGCGCGACGACGGCTGAATGAAATCGGGCTGTGCCTCGTAAAGCGCGAGCAGCCGGTCCTGATAGGCAGAGAGACGGAAGAAATAGGTCTCCTCCTCCATCCATTCGACAGGCGTGCCGGTCGGCGCGAATTTCTGGCCGTTCTCGTTCACGGTCAGCTCGTCTTCGTCGTAGAAGGCTTCGTCACGAACCGAATACCAGCCCGAATATTTGCCGGTGTAGATGTCGCCCGCAGCCGCAATCTTCTCCCAGATATGCTGGCAGGCGCGCTCATGCCGCGCCTCGGTGGTGCGGATGAAATCATCATTAGAGAGATTGAGCCGCCGGCCCATCTCCATGAAGAGCGGCGCCATCTCGTCAGCCAGCGCCTGCGCGGTGATGCCCTTTGCCTTGGCGGTCTGCGCCATTTTCTGGCCGTGATCGTCCACCCCCGTCAGGAAGCGCACGTCATAGCCATCGAGCCGCTTGTAGCGCGCAATGACATCCGTGGTGATGGATTCATAGGCATGGCCGATATGGGGCGGGCCATTCGGATAGGAAATCGCTGTCGTGATGTAGTATTTTGGAGCGGTCATTTACTCATCTGCTCGGAAAAGAAGAACGCCGGGCTTCACGCACCGGCGCGCATGGACGCGGCTTCCTCAAGCATCGAAAAAGCGTTCAGTATCACGAGCTTGCGGTCTGTATTCAGGGCCTCGCCGCGCACCGTGGACTGAACGACCTTTTCCCATACCTCGACCCAGCGATCAAGGCTGCCACCAGCGGCAAGCCGCGCCATGGAAGCGCTCTCGCCCGGCACGATATCAAGCCCCGTATCAAGCCCCGCCCCTGCGCGGATGAGGCGTTGCAGCCAGAGCGTGATCAGCTCGACCAT
>NZ_JBATWS010000433.1:0-6893 GCF_049672805.1 Parvibaculum sp. | reverse complement strand
GAAAGCCATATGCTCGAGCATGTGGGAAACACCATGCTCCCGCGCCGTTTCATGACGCGCGCCGGTATTCACCCAGACGCCGACAGATGCCGTCTGAAGGTGGGGCATGCTGTCCGTCACAATGGTGAGGCCGTTTTCAAGGCGGGTCACTTCAACGGACATCGGCATACTCCTTCATTTACAACACGCACATCACGAACACGGATATCGGGCGGGCTTCAGGCAGCCACGGAACGCGCCCGTTCGCGGATAAAAGCCTGAACCGCGCCGAGATCATTCGGAAGGGCGGCAAGTCTCTCCTCTCGCGTAAAGAGATCGGCCATGGCGGGCGGCAGCTCCGGGTGGACCCCCGTTGCGGCATTCACCGCATCCGGGAATTTTGCCGGATGGGCCGTGGCAAGCGTGACCATCGGCACCGATGTATCGCCCCGCAACTTTGCCGCGGCGGCAAGACCCACAGCAGACTGAGGATCGACCAGTTCGCCCGTCTCCTCGCGCAAGCGGGAGATGGTGGCCCTGGTCTCGTCCTCATCAATACGCGCCGCGCCAAACTGCGCCTTTATGGCCTCATGGCGCACAGTATCAATCTCGAAGGCGCCGGACTGGCTGAGGCTCTGCATCAGGCGCGTCACTGCCGCGCCATCACGGCCATAGGCATCGAACAGAAGGCGCTCGAAATTGGATGAGACCTGAATATCCATGCTGGGGCTGATGGTCGGGACGACCGTACCGACCTCATAGCGCGCTGTTTCCAGCGTGCGGGCGAGAATGTCGTTTACATTGGTTGCGACGATGAGCTTTGCCACCGGCAAGCCCATGCGCGCGGCCGCATAGCCCGCGAAAATATCGCCGAAATTGCCCGTCGGCACCGAGAAAGCGACCGGGCGCGCGGGCGCGCCGAGCGCAACAGCGCTGGTGAAGAAATAGACGATCTGGGCCATGACCCGGCCCCAATTGATCGAGTTCACGCCGGCAAGGCTCACCTCATCGCGGAAGGCGAGGTCGTTGAACATCGCCTTGACCAGCGCCTGACAATCATCAAACGAGCCTTCAATGGCGATGTTGTGGACATTGGCGTCCAGCACTGTCGTCATCTGGCGGCGCTGGACTTCGGAGACGCGGCCTTTCGGATGCAGGATGAAAATGTCCGTCGCGTCGCGGCCCCGGAAGGCTTCGATGGCGGCAGAGCCGGTGTCGCCGGATGTGGCGCCAACAACGGTGATGCGCCTGCCCTTCTTCTCCAGCACATGATCAAAAAGACGGGCGAGGATCTGCATCGCCACGTCCTTGAAGGCGAGCGTCGGACCATGAAACAGTTCCAGCAGCCAGTCATTCGGCGCGATTTGCCGCAATGGCACAACGGTGCGATGCCGGAAAGAGGCATAGGCCGCAGCGATCATATCCTGAAGGTCGGCATCGCCTATGCTGTCGCCGATATAGGGCCGCATGACGCGAAAGGCGGTTTCCTCGTAAGAGAGCCCGGCCAGCGCCTTGATCTTGCGCTCGCTCAGTTGCGGCCATTCAACGGGCACATAGAGGCCGCCATCACGGGCGAGGCCCGTGAGCAAGGCATCCTCGAATTCAAGCTCCGGAGCGCTGCCCCGCGTGCTGACGTACTTCACCATAATCTCCAGGATAGCCTGCCCCGGCCTTACGCCGGGGTTGGACGGGGCGTAACCTAACCGGGCCTGCGCGTGCTGGCAAACAAACTCGGCATCAGCCTGAAAACTTCTTTATATACAGCTATTTAGAGAGATAACGCCTGTTTATATGGCGACGGAAGGCGCTCACACCAAGAGGCTCTCCTGTCGCATGCAGGATGATCTCATCCGGTGTCATGCGCGCCCCAATGCCATGCACTTTCTCACGCACGAAGCGGGTGAGCGGGGCGAAATCGCCCTGCCCCAGCGCCGCTTCAAGCCCCGGCTCTGCCTGCTTCGCCGCTGCGAAGAGCTGTGCTGCAGCAAGTGCGCCGAGCGTATAGGTCGGGAAATAGCCGAAAGAACCGGACGGCCAGTGAATGTCCTGCATGCAGCCGCTCGCATCGTCGGGCGGGGTGATGCCAAGCAGGCTCTGCATCCCGTCATTCCAAGCCGCCGGGAGATCGCGGGCCTCAAGATCACCCGCAATCATCGCCCGCTCGAGCCGGTAGCGCAGCATGACATGGAGCGGATAGGTCACTTCGTCGGCCTGCACGCGGATCAGACTCGGGCGCACCTTGCGATAGTGGCGAAGGATGTTGTCCACCTCCCAGGCGGGGCCATTGCCACCGAATGCCGCCCGGAAATGGGGCGTGAGGAATGCAATGAAGCCTTCCGTGCGGGCCGCCTGCATTTCATAAAGCAGGGACTGGCTTTCATGGATCGTCATGCCCCGCGCACGGCCCACGGGCTGGCCGCGCCACTCAGCCGGAAGACCGCGCTCATAAAGCGAATGGCCGGTTTCGTGGATCACGGCCATGAGGCTTTCGGTGAAATCCGCCTCGTCATAGCGGGTGGTGATACGGCTGTCGTCCGGCACGCCGCCGGTGAAGGGATGGTGGCTCACATCGAGCCTGCCATGCGCGAAATCAAAGCCCATCAGGCGCATCACCTCGCGGCCAAGCTCTTCCTGACGCGCGACCGGAAACGGACCTTCAGGTACAAGGGGAGCAGCTTCGCTCGCCTGATGCTCCATCACCTCGCGCAGCAGATCGGGGAGAAAGGCTTCAAGCTCCGCGAAGAGCCTGTCGATGTCGCTCGCGCGGCGGCCGGGGTCATAGCTGTCCAGCAAGGCATCATAAGGCGAGAGGCCAAGCGCCTCGGCCTTGGCGGCGGCCTGTTCGCGCACAAGGCTGATCAGCTTGTCAAGCGCGGGGGCGAGACTCGCATAGTCATTTGCAGCGCGGGCTCGGCGCCAGATCATTTCCGTCTCGGATTTCTGACGCGAAAGCCGCATCACGAGGTCAGCGGGTGTAGCGGTGGCATGGGCGTGGATGCGCACCATCTCGGCGAGGTTTGCGCGGTCCCATTCGCCAAGAGAGGACGCGGCATCCTCTGCCTCGGCGAGCAGTTCCGCCGTGTCAGGCGCGGTCAGCGTTTCATGGGCGATGAGGGAAAGAACGGCTTGCTGCTCGGCGCGGGCAGCAGCACCCCCTTCCGGCATCATGGTCGCGCGGTCCCAATGCAGCACCGCTTGCGCGCCTCCAAGGGCGGAGAGACGGTTGAAGCGATCCTTCAGCGCCTCATAGGCGGCGGTCGAGTTACGCAATGTCATTTGGCTCAGGGTCTTCCGATGCGCCCGTTTGCACGGTGATAGAGGAGATAGATGATGAGGAGAGTGGCGGCGAGGCTGAACCATGTCAGCGCATAATCGAGATGATTGTTCGAAAGCTCGGGCCGTGTCGCGCCGGCCTTCGGATATTCACCCGGAAAGGAGCCTGGCTCTGCATCAATGATGAAGGGCGCGACAAGGGCCACATCAAGCGTTGCGCCCATTGCCGCAGGATCGCGCACCATCCAGACATTCTTTTCAGGATCGTCCACACCATCAAAGGCTCCGCGTGTAGCGGGCGCGCGGAGGATGCCGGTAAAGCGGAGCGGTGCGCCGTCTGCGCTTTCCGGTATACCGCCATGAGCATCCGTCTCTTTCAGATGCGCGGGGACGAAGCCGCGATTGACGAGAACGACAGCCCCTTCCGTTACTTCGAGTGGCGAGATCACGGCATAGCCGGGCGTGCCTTTTGCATTTTGCTGGAAATAATGGAACTCGCGCGCGAGGAAGCGGCCCTCAAGCTGAAAGCGCGTATATTCTTCCTTATAGGGATCAATTTCTCCCCATTCTTCCGGCGCAGGAAAGGGCGCAGGATCAGCCACCATCCGCTGTTCGAGCTTTACGAGAAGCGCCTCTTTCCATTCAAGCCGATCGAGCTGCCAGAAACCGAGGCCGAGCAGCACGGGCAGAGCCGCCAGCGTGAACAATGTCGGCCAGAGCAGAGGGCGGAAGAAGCGGTTCTGCGCACCCCTCATTTTTCCTGCCGCCCTTCTGATGCGTCATGGCGGAATTGCTGCGCGACGAGCCAGCCCTTCAAGGGACGGATAAGGCCGACCGTGAAAGCGAGTGTGACAGGAATCCAGATCAGGGCGTGAACCCAGTAAGGCGGCGACCAGGTGAACTCCACCCAGAGCACGAGCCCGACAATCACAAAGCCTGCAAGCAGGATGATAAAGACGGCAGGACCATCTCCTGAATCCGCAAAGGCGAGATCCAGCCCGCAATTGCTGCAACTCGGCGTGACATTGAGGAAGCCGCGAAAGAGCTTGCCCTTGCCGCAGCGCGGACAGCACCCCTTCAATCCCACTTCAAGCGACGAAGGCGCGGAATATTTGCTTTCCATGATCGGCCTATTTGAAAACCACGAGGGCGGGCCGCTTGTCGCGCACCCGCCCCCATTTTCACTTTCCTGATCTCACCCGCGCAAGGCCGGAGCCTCGCCCGAGGTTCACTTAGTGGGCAGCGACCACGCCGCCAAAGCCGCCCCAGACATAGATGGCGAAGAACAGGAAGATCCAGACCACGTCAACGAAGTGCCAGTACCAGGCAGCCGCTTCGAAGCCGAAATGGGCCTTCGGCGTGAAGTCGCCCTTCATCGAGCGGATCAGGCAGACGATCAGGAAGATCGTGCCGACCAGAACGTGGAAACCATGGAAGCCTGTCGCCATGAAGAAGGTGGCGCTGTAGATGCTGCCGCTGAAGCCGAAGGCTGCATGGGCATATTCATAGGCCTGCACGCCTGTGAAAACGAGGCCAAGCAGCACGGTGAGCGCGAGACCCCGGACAAGGCCCTTGCGATCATCATGCAGCAGCGCGTGATGTGCCCAGGTGACCGTGGTGCCGGAGGTCAGCAGGATCAGCGTATTGATGAGCGGCAGGTGCCAGGGATCGAAGACTTCGATGCCCTGCGGCGGCCAGATACCACCCGTATGCGTGGTGCGCGCTTCCTGAATAGCTTCGCCGGGGAAAAGGCTCGCATCGAAGAAGGCCCAGAACCACGCGACGAAGAACATCACTTCGGAAGCGATGAAGAGGATCATGCCGTAGCGCAAATGAAGCTGCACGACAGGCGTGTGATCACCGCGACGACCCTCGCGGACCACGTCACGCCACCAGCCATACATCGTGTAGAAGATGATGGCGAGGCCGATCAGCATGGTCCAGATCGGAGAACCATGCATATAGATCACAAAGCCGATCGCCGCCACGAAGGCGCCCAGTGCACCCACGAACGGCCAGGGGCTCGGATCGACGAGATGATAATCGTGTTTCTTGGCGTGGGCGTCAGCCATGTCCCCTCTTCTCCGCTTCAGCGCACCGAATTGACGGCGGCGCTACCAATCAAACCCTTAAACCCTGTTCCGGTGTCCGGTCGGGGCGTTTCTTCTGAAAGCAATGCGTCGGCGTCACAGCGGCCGGTTCACGACATTGCCTCCAAGTTTCACAATCGTCACCACGAAGAACAGAATGATCAGGCCGGCAAGCGTCCAGGCAATGGCGAGATTGCGCTGCCTGCGGCGCTTGACCTGCTCTTCTGTCCAGTGCGGCGCCGCGATCTTGTGGCGCTCGCTTTCATCTTGGTTCTGCATGGATCAGCCTCACAGAACCGGGATCAGCGCGTTACCGCTGAGCCCCAGCATTTTCTCGATGAGCAGCAGCGAGAAAATGAGGAAAAGATAGAGAATCGAATAGGCGAAAAGCCCTTTGGCCGCCTTGTCCTGTAAAGCCCCCGGTTCCGCGCGCCAGACGCGATAGGCGCAGACAAGGAAGCCCGCGCCCAGCAGCGCCGCTGCTGCGGTATAAAGAAGCCCGGCAAAACCCATGAAGCCCGGCGCCAGCGTGACAGGCACCAGCGCCAGAGAATAAAGCATGATCTGGCGGCGCGTTTCCCGCTCGCCAGAGACGACCGGCATCATAGGCACACCGACTTTCTCATAATCTTCGGAGCGGAAAAGCGCGAGCGCCCAGAAATGGGGCGGCGTCCAGATGAAGATGATGAGGAACAGCACGAAAGATTCGAGCGTGACCGTGCCTGTAACCGCGGCCCAGCCGATCATGGGCGGGAAGGCACCGGCGGCACCACCGATCACGATGTTCTGCGGCGTGCGACGCTTCAGCCACACCGTGTAAATGCCGATATAGAAGAAGATGGTGAAAGCGAGGAGCGCTGCCGCGATCCAGTTCACCAGCACACCCATCGTCATCACGGACAGAACGGAAAGGATCGAGCCGAAGACGGCGGCTTCCGAAGGTGTAACGCGACCGGACGGAATGGGACGGTTGACGGTGCGCGCCATCTTCCGGTCGATATCGGCGTCGTACCACATATTCAGTGCGCCGGATGCGCCCGCGCCGACCGCAATGCAGAGCAACGCCGTAAAGCCGATCACCGGATGAATGCTTCCCGGCGCAACAACGATGCCGACAAGCGCAGTGAAGATGACCAGCGACATGACGCGCGGCTTCAGCAGCTCGAAAAAGTCGCGCGCACTTCCCATCCCGCCTTCGGGCAGGCTGTGCGAACGATTATTGCTGAAAGCCGTATCCGACATGAAATCCGCTTTTTGTTCTCCCGGTTTTGCCGGGTAACAGGCAAAGGTGCTCCGGCCGGGAGATACCCCGGCCGGAGCGGCTTATTATTTGATCCGCGGCAGTTCCGAGAACTGGTGGTACGGAGGCGGCGAGGACAGCGTCCACTCCAGCGTCGTCGCACCTTCGCCCCACGGATTGTCGGCCGCCTTTTCCTTCTTCAAGAAGGCCTGAGCCACACCGAAGAGGAACACGAGGACACCGAAGGCCGAGATGTAGGAACCGATCGAGGAAACTTCATTCCACGTCGCGTAGGCATCGGGGAAGTCCGC
>NZ_JBATWS010000432.1:0-11352 GCF_049672805.1 Parvibaculum sp. | reverse complement strand
CTCCCAACCCTGCTGCAAACTGTGTCCCCTCACGGGCGTCGTCCGTGTTAACCAAGGATATTCGAATACTACAAATTAGGAATTTTTATTTGAAAATAGTGAAGTGATTATGCGCTCGACAAATATAGATAATTCACGAGCGCGGAAGAGTGGGGATGTCAATGACTTCGAAGCTGGTTTACCTTCGCCTCCTCAAGGGCGTGTTGGGGGCTGAAATCCTTGATCTGGATTTCTGTTCGAAAGAGGCGGTTCGGGACTGCCTTTTCCAGCATCTGGCACAGCATGGGTTGCTGATCTGCCGCGACAGTGACCTCGCCATCCGCTCGGCCGCTATTCTGGCGGGGCTTTTCGTGCCGGATACCGGGCTCTCGGATGCCCGGTCAGCAACCCGGCGAGAACTGCCTGCGGCGATGATCCTCTGCGCGGAACGTGTGCCACCGGAAGGGGGCGAAAGCATCTGGTCATCCCTTGATGCGGCCTATGCCAGCCTCTCCACCTCGATGCAGAATTACCTGGCACCGCTTACCGCCGCGCATGGCTTTGCGGGCGGCGAGGTGGTCTGGCGGCCCCTCATCACCCCGCATCCGCTGACGGGCTTTCCCTGCCTCGATTTCAGCCCGGAATTTACCCATCAGATTGGCGGTGTGCCGGAAGAAGAAGGACGATTGATCCTCAAGCTTCTCCGCAAACATCTCTACACGCCTGAAAACCAGATCCGCACGGCATGGACAGATGGCATGATCGCGATCTGGGATTGTCGCCTCGTGCATCATTATGCGGTGGGTGGCCTCAACACGCCGGGGTGGCGTCTTGCACGTTTCTCGGCGGCGCATCTTGCGCCCGCCCGCTTGTGCCGGGGCAGAAGCTCACAGGAAAGCGCGGCAATCAATCATGCCTCAGCCCCGCTGGCGCCGGAAATGGGCGTGAAGTGCGAGACTTGCCGCTACGGTTGCATTGAGTGATTCGACCGCGCCCGTCGTGCGGATCGCAAGTTTCTCCGCAGCAAGGCCGGGCGGCAGGCCGCGCCCTTCCTCACCCAGAACGAGGCGGAGACTGGCTGGCCAGTCATAGGTTTCGATATCCGCCCCCGTGCCATCAAGCGCCGCAAGCGGCCCCTTCGCGGCCCTGAGCGTGTCCCAGTTTCCGCCCTTGAGAAAGGTCAGGGCGAATTGCGCATTGGCACCGCCGCGCAGGGCCTTCGGGTGAAAGGGATGTGCGGCCCCTTCCATCAGCACGATGCGCGAAACGCCAAAGGCCGCAGCACTTCGCAGCACCGCGCCAAGATTGGACGGGTCGCCCAGCGCAAGCACCAGTTCAAAACCGTCGGGTGCTTT
Organism: Parvibaculum sp.; assembly: GCF_049672805.1. GTDB lineage: Bacteria > Pseudomonadota > Alphaproteobacteria > Parvibaculales > Parvibaculaceae > Parvibaculum. The sequence goes on along the minus strand of NZ_JBATWS010000432.1, from coordinate 10,018 downwards.
GGTGAAGTCTGCCTCCGCCATCACTGGCACTTGTCCGACAAGCAGCGGAAAGCCGGTGCCGTTTGTGTCCAGCATCTCGAAAAGCGGTTTCGCCAGCACGTAGCGTTCAATATGGGCGGGCAGGGAGAGGCGGTTGAGATCGCTATCGTTTCGCGCCAGTGCGGCGGTGAAACACGCGCCATGTGCGGTGAGCGCTTCCGGCACGGTTTTCCGCCCTGAAAGCAGAAAGGCTCCGTGCTTGCGGATGCCGCGCGCATCGGTGAGCGAGAGCCACAGCTTTGCCCGCGCATTTTGCAGGCTGTCGATGGCGGTGGTGCCGCTCATATTTGTTCCTTTGACGAATCCGGCACTTTCGGGATCATGGGTCCGCGATCATGGCGATGAAATGCGGATCGGGCAAACGCCCCGGCAAGCGGGCGATACAATGGGGGATGGACGATGTTCGAGGAACTCTTCGCGCTGGGCGACGGGCTGGACTGGTTGCGGATCACCCTGGCGGTGCTCTCGGTCGCAACCTCCGTCGGCTATCAGATCATCGAGCATCAGCCGCCTTCCGCGCTGCGCACCGGCCTTAAAACGGCGGCGATCGGTCTGTTCGTGCCGCTGCCGCTTCTGGCCCTCGGGCATGGGCCGGTCGGGCCGCTTCTCCTGCTTGCGGCAGCCTTCCTTCTTTCGAGCGCAGGCGACCTCTTCCTCGCCCTCAAGGGCAATCCGCGCAACTTCATGCGCGGCCTCGTCGCCTTTCTGGTGAGCCACCTCTTCTATATCGGCGTGATGGTGCCGCTTGCGAGCGGGGCTGATTCGCTGGTGGCGAAGGGTGTCTCGCTGGCGGTGGGCCTTGGCGGGCTCGCGCTTTACTGGTCGCTGGCGTCACGCCTCGGCGCGGCGCGGCTGCCGGTTGCGACCTATTTCGCGGTCATTCTCGTCATGGTGCTCTCTGCGCTCGCCATCCCTGAAGGCGCGCCGCTGCTCGGGCTCGGTGCCGTTCTCTTCATGTTTTCAGACAGCATCATCGCGCTCGACAAGTTCCGCGGGCCGTTCCCCTATCGCGGCTTCCTCGTCTGGCCGACCTATTATATCGGCCAGACCATGATGGCTCTCGCACTCCTCGTCCTGCTGACGAGATAGGCGCCGGAACATTTCCGCCCTGGCTTCCGTTCTTTCATGAAGGAGGCACAAATGGCGGAACATGAAGAGAATCGGGAGAACGCGACCTATCCCGCAGAAAAGGCGAGGCAGGGCGAGATCATCCTTAAAACCCGCCCGCGCCGCGTTATCTTTTTTGGGGGGCTGATCGGCTTCGTGCTGCTTGCAATCATCATCCGGGTGATTGCCTTTGCCTGACGCCAGACAAGCAAGAAGAAGGCACCGACAGCGCGAAAAGCATGGAAATCTAAGGAAAAACTGGTGCTGTGGGAGAGGATTGAACTCTCGACCTCTCCCTTACCAAGGGAGTGCTCTACCACTGAGCTACCACAGCATGCCAATGGGCGGGATATGCAGTTCGAAGCCCGCCCGAAGTCTCGCTTCGAATGGTAAATCAACCATGGGCGCTGAAGCGCCGGGGCAAGCCTTTTCGAAGCGCGCGGAAGGTGCCACAGCGCCCCCCCTCGCGCAAGGTGCTCTAAGGCACTATCTTGCGTTCCGAACGCAAATCCCTATCCGAGTGAATTCATGAAAAAATCAGGCCCCCGCTTCGACTCCCGTACCCCCGGCGGCAAGGGAGTGGACCGCGCCGCACAAACGCAGGAGGCAAAGGCCCGTCAGGCACGCCTCGCCGAAGCTCTGCGCGACAATCTGAAAAAGCGTAAAGACCAGAGCCGCGCCCGCAAGGGGGCAGACAAGGCTGGCTGAGTCCGTAGCCCGGAGGCGCGAAATGGCCGGATTTACGTCCCCGAAGAGCCTCAATCCTCGGCGAAAAGAGGGGGCAATACCCGGTCAATACCGTGACTCATGCCCCCTCAGCCCCTATAACCGCCGCCTGAAGCCTGATCGGACGTAAATCATGGACAGAATCCACATTCGCGGCGGCCGCCGCCTGAACGGCCGGGTGCCGGTGAGTGGCGCGAAAAACGCCGCTCTGCCGCTGATGACGGCTGCGCTCCTGTCGGATGAGCCTTTGGTGCTCTCCAACATGCCGCGCCTCGCCGATGTTCGCACGCTGTCGCGTCTGCTGGACGTGCTGGGCGCGGATATTTCGGTCGAGAGCGGGGCCGGGGGCGATGTGATGACGCTCCACGCGAAGGACATCCGCTCAACCACGGCACCCTATGAAATCGTCTCGCAGATTCGCGCGAGCTTCTGGGTCCTTGGCCCTCTTGTTGCGCGCTGCCGCGAGGCAAAGGTGTCGCTTCCGGGCGGTTGCGCCATCGGCGCGCGGCCTGTCGATCTCTATATCAAGGGCCTCCAGAAAATGGGTGCCGAGATCGACCTCGTGGAAGGCTATGTGCTCGCCTCCGCACCGAACGGACTAAAAGGCGCTGTCATCCGCTCACCTGTCGTGTCGGTCGGCGCGACGCATACCCTGATGATGGCAGCGACGCTGGCCGATGGTGTGACGGTGCTTGAAAATGCCGCGCGCGAGCCTGAAATCGGTGATGTCGCATCCTGCCTCGTCGCGATGGGGGCGAAGATCGAGGGGATCGGCACTTCTACGCTCCGCATCGAAGGTGTGGAAAAGCTGCATGGCGCGGCGCATCGCGTCATTGCCGATCGCATCGAGGCGGGCACCTATGCGATTGCCGCTGCCATGACAGGCGGCGAGATTGTGCTGGAAGGCGCTTCCGCCGACACATTCGAGGCCGCGCTCACGGCGCTGCGCGCAGCAGGTGCGGAAGTCGAGAGCGAGCAGGGCGCAGTACGCATTGCGCGCAATGGCGAGCGGCTTCAGGCAACGAATGTCGTGACGCAGGTTTTTCCGGGCTTCCCGACCGATCTTCAGGCGCAATTCATGGCGCTGATGACGACGGCGGAAGGCGAATCGGAAATCACCGAAACGATCTTCGAAAACCGTTTCATGCATGTGCAGGAGCTTGCCCGCTTCGGCGCGGATATCTCGCTGTTCGGCGACAAGGCGCTGGTTCGCGGTGTGGAAAAGCTGAAGGGCGCCCCTGTCATGGCAAGTGACCTGCGTGCGTCTGCTGCCCTCATCATTGCCGGGCTTGCCGCCGAGGGCGAAACCATCGTCAATCGTGTCTATCATCTCGACCGCGGCTTTGAGCGCATTGAGGAGAAGCTCGGTGCCTGTGGCGCCGAAATCTGGCGCGAAAAGGCCTGAAGCCAGAAGAGGGCCGAAGAAGAACATGTCTGTCGAACCAAAAGATTTGCGCCTGGCTGCAGAGGACGACGCCGATCTCCAGGTGATTTCTGCCGCGCTTCAGGACGCGGTGTGCCAGGTGCGTGATCTTGCCTTTCTGCCATCAACACGGCGCTTTGCCTGTGTCGTGAACCGGTTTCGCTGGGAAGGAGAAGGGGCGGCCCGCCGCAACACCTATCATCGTGTGCGCACCGGCCTTCACTTCGAGAATGTGCTCTCCGTCCGCGCGCGCAACATTGCGCAAGACAGGCCTGAGGGTGTGCTGAACCTGCTCGCCATCCGCTTCGACGAGCTGAACCCGCCCTCCGGCCTCGTCACGATGGTCTTTTCCGGCGGTGCGGAATTGCGCCTTGAGGTGGAGGCGCTGGAGGCCCATTTGTCTGATCTCGGTATCGTCTGGGAAACCCCCAACAAGCCCGAACACGATCTGGACTGAGTGAAGGCGGGATTTTCGGACAAACCCGCACTCCGCACCGACCAAACGAGTTAGCGCTGACAAGATAGTGAACGTGATGCCCATTCGCCTGAACATGAAAGACGCGAATTTCGAAGAAGGCTTTGCAGCGCTGCTTGCGGGCAAGCGCGAAGCCTCCGTCGATGTGAATGACACGGTCGCGAAGATCATCGCGGATGTGCGCGCGCGGGGGGATGAGGCGCTGGTGGACTACACGCGCCGCTTTGACCGGCTGCCGGAACTCACAGTTGCAACGCTTGCCATTCCTCAGGCTGATCTTGATGCCGCCGCCGCGACCTGCGATCCGAAAACGCTGGATGCGCTGAAAGTCGCTGCCGCCCGTATCGAAGCCTATCACATTCGCCAACGCCCCGAGGACGCCCGCTTCACGGATGGGCAGGGTGTCGAACTCGGCCACCGCTGGACGCCGGTTGGCGCAGTCGGCCTTTATGTGCCGGGCGGGACGGCGAATTATCCAAGCTCCGTTCTGATGAATGCGATCCCGGCAAAGGTTGCGGGTGTCGGGCGCATTGTCATGGTTGTTCCGACGCCGGATGGCGTGGTGAACCAGCTGGTGCTAGCAGCCGCGCGGCTTGCAGGCGTTGATGAAGTTTACCGTGTCGGCGGGGCGCAGGCTGTGGCCGCGCTCGCCTACGGGACGGAAACTATCGCGCCGGTGGACAAGATCGTCGGCCCCGGCAATGCCTATGTCGCAGCCGCCAAGCGGCAGGTTTTCGGTCAGGTCGGCATCGACATGATTGCCGGTCCTTCGGAAATCCTTGTTGTCGCGGACGGGAAGAACGACCCGGACTGGATTGCCGCCGACCTGCTCTCGCAGGCCGAACATGATGAAAGCTCGCAATCGATCCTGATTACCGATGATGCGGCTTTTGCCGCGCGCGTCGAAGAAGCGGTGACATGCCAGCTCAAAACGCTGCCGCGCGAAAGCACGGCGGCAAAGAGCTGGGCGGAGTTCGGCGCGATCATTCTGGTGGAAAATCTGGAAGACGCCCCCGCCCTGGTTGACCGTCTTGCGCCGGAACATCTGGAGCTTGCGGTCGATAATGCCGATGCGCTGTTTGAGAAGATTTCAAACGCGGGCGCCATCTTCCTCGGTCGCTATACGCCGGAAGCCATTGGCGACTATGTGGCAGGTTCGAATCACGTGCTGCCCACGGCGCGGTCGGCACGATTCTCCTCCGGCCTCAATGTGCTCGACTTCATGAAGCGCAGTTCCATTGTCCGCTGCGACGCGGCGGCCCTTCGGGCAATCGGCCCGGCGGCACTGGCGCTGGCCGAGGCCGAAGGGCTCCATGCGCATGGCCGGTCCATCTCCATCCGCCTCAATATGTGAGCGCAGCACACGCAGTGCTGACTTCATCCCCTCGCTTATCCCTGTGAAATCGGCTTAAACTCCCGTCATGTCCGATCATTCCGCAGATGATGAGATTACTTCAGGCGAGGCCGCGCGGCGTGACAGCGCGCGCTTCCGCGTTGTCGATCTCATTCTTGATGAGCGTTCCGTCGTGCGCCGCAGCCCGGATGTCGAGCATGAGCGCAAGGTCGCCATTTTCGACCTGCTGGAAGAAAACAACTTCGCACCCGTAGGCAGCGAGGGCGGGCCTTATATCCTTCACCTGTCCATCGAAGAAAATCGTCTCGTTTTCGACATCCGCCTCGAAAATGGCGAGCCGCATGGCAAGGTGCTGCTCTCGCTCACGCCCTTCCGCAAGATCATCAAGGACTATTTCCTGATCTGCGAAAGCTATTATGACGCGATCAAGACGGCGGCGCCCTCGCAGATCGAGGCAATCGATATGGGCAGGCGAGGCCTCCATAATGAGGGCTCGCAGACCCTGAAGGATCGCCTGACCGGCAAGATCGACATGGATTTTGACACGGCCCGGCGCCTTTTCACGCTGATCTGCGTTCTGCATATCAAGGGGTGAGCGCGGTGGCACGCACAGGCGCCAATGTGGAGCACAAACAGGTGTTGCCCGGCTCGGTCCTCTTTGCCTGCAACCTCAATTCCGTGCGCTCCAGCATGGCGGAATCGATTCTGAAGAAGCTTTATGGCGACCGCATCTATGTGGATTCCGCCGGTGTCGCCCCTGCCGAGGAACCTGACCCCTTCACGGCAGAAGTGCTGCGCGAGGAAGGCTTTGTACCGTCCACGAGCGGGCCGAAGAGCTTTGACGATCTCGAGGAAACCAATTTCGACCTCATTGTCGCGCTGACGCCGGAAGCCCGTGCCCGCGCGGAGGAAATGACCCGGTCTTCCGCCACCGATGTGGAGTTTTGGGAGGTAGGTGATCCCCTGGCCGCCCCGACCGGCGGCAACAGGGAGCGCCGCCTTGCAGCCTATCGCGAATTGCGGGACCGTCTCCGGGCTTGTATCGAGCGGCGCTTCGGGCAGGCGGGCGTTGCGGCCGGCTGATCCTCCGTTTGCGGAGGAGATGGCTCATTCATCCATCAAACTGCCGCAATCTGCATGGTATAAACGGGGAAACATCAGCCAGGGGAAACTCCCATGAAATCCATCTTTACACTCACCGCCGCGCTGATTCTCGGCCTCGGCATCGCGCTTGGCGGCTATCTGGGCGGTCAGGGTCTTGTGAAGTCGCGCCTCGGCGACCGCACTATTTCGGTAAAAGGGCTTTCCGAACGGGAAGTGAAGGCCGATCTCGCGCTTTGGGCGCTGCGCTTTGTCGTGACGGGCAATGATCTCGCCGAAACGCAGGCAGAGGTGAAGCGCAATGCGGAAGTGGTTGGCGCTTTCCTGAAGAAGCACGGCTTCTCGGAAGACGAAATCGAGTTGCAGGCCCCGCAGGTGACCGACCGCCTCGCCCAGATGTATTCGAGCGGCCAGTTCGACACGCGCTTCATCATCGCCCAGCAGATCGTACTGCGGACCACGGATGTGGACAGGGTGGCGGAAGCCAACCGCGATACCAGCGCGCTGGTGGAGCAGGGTGTCGTCCTCTCGAACGAATATGGCCCGGTGCGTCCTTCCTACCTCTTCACCCGCATCGCGGATGTGAAGCCTGAAATGCTGGAAGAGGCGACGATGCGCGCCCGTGAGGCGGCGGAAACCTTCGCGGCTGATTCCGGGGCGCGGCTTGGCGGCATCCGCCGCGCATGGCAGGGCCAGTTTTCCATCCAGGCGCGCGATGACACGCCGGGCGTTCAGGAAAACGAGCAAATCATGAAGACGGTCAGGGTTGTCTCCACAATTGACTATCTGATTGTCGACTGAGACGAAAAAATAAGAAAAATCAATCATTTGAGCCCGGTCGGCACGTCTTTTGGCTGACCGGGCTCTTGATTTTCGGGCGCTTTCTGACCATTCTTCGCGCAAATTTTCCGAAGGAAAGTGAATGGCCAAAGAAGAAATGCTCGAATTTCCGGGCGTGGTGACGGAACTGCTGCCCAACGCCACATTCCGCGTGAAGCTCGAGAATGACCACGAAATCATTGCCCACACTGCCGGCAAGATGCGCAAGAACCGCATCCGTGTGCTCGCGGGTGACAAGGTGCTTGTCGAAATGACGCCCTATGACCTGACAAAGGGCCGGATCACCTACCGGTTCAAGTGACGCGTCGTGCCGGCCAAAGGCGCGATACCCCGCCTCATTCTTGCCAGCGCCTCGCCGCGCAGGCTCTCGCTTCTTCGTCAGATCGGTGTGGAACCGGACGCGGTCATCGCGGCCGATATTGATGAGACGCCGCTGAAGGGCGAATTGCCTCATCTCCATGCGCGCCGCCTTGCGCGCGAGAAGGCGGAGGCGGTTGCCGCTGCCAATCCCGATGCGATGGTGCTCGGGGCAGACACGGTTGTCGCTTGCGGGCGGCGCATTCTCCCCAAAACCGAAACTGCAGAGGAAGCACGCCGCTGCCTGACGCTTCTTTCAGGCCGTGCGCACCGTGTCTATACGGCTGTGAGCCTCATTACTCCATCGCGCGCAAACCACCGCCTCTCGGAAACGCGCGTCGCCTTCAAGCGACTGTCGGCGGAGGAAATCGCGGCCTATCTCGACAGCGGCGAATGGCAGGGCAAGGCAGGCGGCTACGCCATTCAGGGCCATGCCGCGCTTTTCGTCCGCCGCCTCATCGGCTCCCATTCTGCCGTTGTGGGCTTACCTCTCTTCGAGACGGGACAACTGCTCGCAGGTGCGGGCTATCCCCTCGGGGCGAGGGAAGGGCGCGGATAAGCGCAGCCCCGGCGCAAGTCACGTCCTGCCCGATCGGGTCAAGCGCTTCAAAAGCCTTCAGCACCGGGCCGCGCTGGCTCGCACCAAGTTCATTGGCGCTCGTGAAATGAGAGTGTGCCGACGTAAAGGCCGCCTGACCGGAATGCCTGTTCAAACCGGTTATGCCCGCCGTCAAGTGTCTGAAATCGGCGCCTTCTCCGTCTGGCTTCGCCGCTCACAACAGTGTTAGGATCGCTTTTCAAGAAAATGGCCCGAAGCGATCAAGGGTGGAAATGGGGTATCCGTCAACGCGGGGGTGTGGCGGATAAGAGCCAGGGGTTTCATGTCTGAAGAAGTCTTGATCAATGTCGGCCCCGGCGAAACGCGTGTCGCTATCGTCGAGGACGGTCGGCCCGTGGAATTGTTTCTTGAACGGACCATGGAAGACGACATCAAGCAGAAGACCGGCCGCGCCGGACATTCTCTGATCGGCAACATCTTTCTTGGTCGCGTGCAGCGTGTGCTGCCGGGTATGCAGGCCGCTTTCGTGGAAGTGGGGCTGGAGCGCGCGGGCTTTCTCGGCGCGCGCGAGGCGCGCTGCCTTTGCGAGCTGACTGGACTTGATGAGGGCGTGCTGCCGCCGATCAGCGCCTGTGTGCATGAAGGACAGGCCATTCTCGTTCAGGCGGTGAAAGACCCGATCGGCGACAAGGGCGCGCGGCTTTCGGCAAATGTCACTATTCCCGGTCGCCTTCTCGTGCTGGTGCCAAACCAGTCCGGTGTCGCGCTGTCACGCCGCATCGAAGATGAGAATGAGCGTGCACGCCTCACCGCACTTGTCGAGCAGATGGTCGAACGCTTCAATCCGATGGGCGTGACGGGGGAGCCTGCAGGCTTCATCGTGCGCACGGCGGCCATTGGTGCCACAGCCGAAGACATCGCCGCTGATGCGCGCCAGCTCGCCGAAGAATGGCGCAAGGTGCGCGAGGCGGAAAAGCGTTCCACGCCACCAAGCGTTGTCTTCCATGATCTCGATCCGGTGTCGAAAACGCTCCGGGACTGCGTGAGCGCGCAGACCACGCGCGTATTGATCGATGATGCGGATGCGTTTGGTGAGGCGCAGCGTTATTGCCGCCGCGCCATGCCGGAAATGCTGGACCGCATCCAGCTTTTCAACGGGCCAGGCGATCTCTTCTCACTTTATGACATTGACGGTGAGATTGAAGCAGCGCTTGAGCCGCGCGCCGAGCTTCCTTCCGGTGGCTGGATCACCATCGAAACGACAGAGGCGCTGACCGCCATCGATGTGAACTCCGGGCGCTACACCGCCGCAACAGGGCTTGAAGAAACCAGCGCCAAGATCAATCTCGAAGCGGTGGAAGAGATTGTCTATCAGCTTCGCTTGCGCGGAACCGGCGGCCTCATCGTTATCGACTTCATTCACATGAACGATCCGGTGAACATCCAGAAAGTGCTGGATGCACTGAATGAAGGTTTCGCAAAGGACCGCGTGCCGACACAGATCTCAGGCATGTCGGAATTCGGGCTTGTCGAGATGACGCGAAAGCGTGTGCGCGAACCGCTCGACAAATTGCTGACGGAGCCAACCCACATGCACGGTCCGCCGCGGCGAAAGACCTGCGCCACGGTGGCCAATGAGCTTCTGCGCAAGATCGTGCGGGAATCGCGGGCCGCACCCGGCTCGCCTCTCGTGGCCCGTGCTGCCGCCGAGGTTGTGGACTGGCTCGAGCGCGGCAACCCCTATCTGGTGGAGCGCATGCGCCGCCGCGTTACGGCGCCGGTGAGCCTTGTCGGCGATGCAGCATTTCCCCGGGAGCGGATTGATGTGGGCGCTGCATAGCAAGAGTGATGCGAGGCGAGATGACAGATGACGATGCCAAGGTCGTAACGCTCCGTGCGCCCCGCCCTTGTCCGATCTGCGGAGAGCGCTCGCAGCAGAAGTTCCACCCCTTCTGCTCCAGACATTGCGCCCATGTGGATCTCAATCGCTGGCTGAAGGGCAGCTATGCGATCCCGGCCGTTGAGCCGCCGGATGAC
>NZ_JBATWS010000431.1:0-5076 GCF_049672805.1 Parvibaculum sp. | reverse complement strand
AATTTCGCCTTTTGATCCCGCAGACATCATCGCGCGCCCCGGCCCCCGTTACCGGGCCATCGCGGATGCGCTGCGTGACGCCATCCGTTCCGGCACGGCAGCGCCCGGCATGAAACTCCCTCCCGTCCGTGACCTTGCCTATGCGCTGGGCGTGACGGTCGGCACCGTCTCCCGCGCCTACGCGCTCTCCGCAAGCCGGGGCGAGGTTGTCGGCGAGGTCGGGCGCGGCACCTATGTACTTGATCGCAGCGGACTTGCACGCGGCGGCGCGGGCGTCGGCTCGACCACCTACCTCACCCCGCCCGATGCAAGCGAAGCGGCGATGAAAGCGGCCTACCCGCCCTCTGTCGGGCAGGATGAAATCATGAGCGCCGCCCTCTACGCCCTTCTCGCGGAGCGCGGACGCGAAAGCGGACCATCTCTCTTCAACAGCTACCCGCCCCCCGGCGGCACGCTGCGCGACCGGCAGGCAGCCGCTGCATGGCTTGCGCATGAACATTTCACGCCGACGGCAGATGATGTTTTCGTCTGCTCAGGCGTGCAGCAGGCAATACTCACCGCGATCCTCACCGCCACGCGGCCGGGCGATGTGATCATTACCGAGGCTATCACCTATCATGCGATGGTGAACCAGGCGGTGCTCACGGGGCGGCGCGTCATGCCGGTCGATATGGATGAGGAAGGCGTGCTGCCCGCCGCGCTGGAGCGTCTTGCGCAGGAGACAAATCCTGCAGCCCTCTTCCTCGTGCCCACACTGCATAATCCGACCAGTGCGATCATGAGCGAAGAGAGACGGCAACAGATTGCAGATATTGCCCGCGCGCATGACATCATCATCATCGAAGATGATATTTACGGAAAGCTCGTTGCAAACCGCCCCTTGCCGCTTGCCTATCTTGCGCCCGATCAGACCTGGTATCTGACGAGCCTTGCAAAAACGGTGGGATGCGGTCTGCGCATCGGTTTTCTGCTGCCTCCCCCTTCAACCCGTGAACGCGCCCGCGCCGTGCTGAATGCACAGGGCCAGACAGCACCCCGCGTGATGATGGATCTCGCAACGCGCCTCATTGAAAACGGAAGCGCAGAAAGCCTCCGTGCGGATATCGTTGCGGAGATAGAGCGGCGACACGACATCACGGCGCGTCTGCTGGCAGACCATCCCGTCGAAACGCATCCCGCATCGCTTTATGCCTGGCTCGAGCTGCCTGAAAACTGGCGCGCGACCGCCTTTGTTGACGCCGCCCAGCAACGCGGTGTTGCCATTGCAGCAGGAGAAGACTTCATGGTGGGCCGCACGGACCGCGCCTCGCGCCATGTGCGCCTTGCTATTGGCCAGCCCAGGGACTGCGACGAGTTACAGCGCGGGTTGGAAATTGTTTCGGCGCTGCTCTCGGAATCGCACATCCAGCTTGCAGCACCCGCCTGACCCGTCAGTCCTCGTCATCAAGCGCAGCAAGGAAATTGAGCGGCCCGTGACCCTTGCCGAAGCCCGGCGCGGTGCGGATCGCCTCATGCACGAAGTCTCGCGCCGTTTCCACCGCCACGCCAAGATCAACACCCTGCGCCAGCAGCCCGGTAATGGCAGAGGCAAGCGTGCAGCCCGTGCCATGCGTGTGGCGCGTATCAATGCGGGGCGATGAAAAGACCTGCATTGTCTCCTGCGTCGCCAGCACATCGTAAATGATATCGCCCGGCAGATGCCCGCCCTTCAGAAGCACAGCCTCTGCGCCGAGACCGAGCAACGCGTCAGCCGCAGCCTTCTGCCCATCCACATCCGAGATCGTGCGGTTCGTCAGCACTTCTGCTTCCGGCACATTGGGCGTGACGAGAGAAGCAAGCGGGATCAACACTTCGCGGATGGCAGAGGTGGCCGACGCTTCAAGAAGTGCCGCCCCGCCCTTTGCAATCATCACCGGATCGACAATAAGCGCAGGCCCGACTTCTTCGCGCGACAGCTCTTCTGCGACGGCTTCCACAATATCGGCACTGTGCAACATGCCGGTCTTGATCGCGTCAGCACCAATATCTTCAAGCACGACGCGCATTTGCCCGACCACGATGTCGAGCGGGATTTCATGGATGCCATGCACGCCGAGCGTGTTCTGCACGGTAATCGCGGTAACGGCTGTCATGGCGAAACCGCCCATCGCCGTCACGGCCTTTATGTCGGCCTGAATACCCGCACCGCCGCCCGAATCCGAACCGGCGACAATAAGCACCCGACCCTGAGGGAAAGACGTCATGAAATCCGCTCGTAATGACACTGCCAAAGATCAGGCAGCATTATGCGCGATCGCAGCGGCAATGTCGTTGACAACGGCAGCGACGAGCTTCTCGTCATCCCCCTCCGCCATGACGCGGATGAGAGGTTCGGTGCCGGACTTGCGGATAACAAGGCGGCCGCTCGCACCAAGGCGGCTTTCGCCTTCGCGGATCGCTTCCTGAACATCCTTGTCCTTCAGCGGCTCGCCACCCTGGAAGCGGACATTCTTCAGAAGCTGCGGCAGCGGCTCGAACACATTGGTGAGTTCGCTCACCGGGCGGCCACTTGCTTTGAGCACGGCGAGAACCTGAAGCGCGGCAATGAGACCATCGCCCGTTGTCGAAAAATCCTTGAGCACAATATGGCCGGATTGCTCACCGCCCACATTGTAGCCATGCGCCCGCATATGCTCGACGACATAGCGATCGCCTACCTGCGTGCGAATGAGATCAAGGCCGAGCGTCCTGAGATAGCGCTCAAGGCCGAGATTGGACATGACCGTGGCGACGATACCCGGCGCCGAGAGCGTGCCCATTTCCTTCCAATGCGTCGCAATGAGACCCATGATCTGGTCGCCATCGACAACCTTGCCGCGCTCATCGGCAATGATCACGCGGTCTGCGTCACCATCCAGTGCAATGCCGATATCGGCGCGGCGCTCGCGCACCGTGGCGCACATACGCTCAGGCGCGGTCGAGCCGCAATCCTCATTGATGTTGAAACCGTTCGGTTCCGTGCCGACGGTAACAACCTCAGCACCAAGCTCCCACAGCACGGCAGGCGCAACCTTGTAGGCAGCGCCATTCGCACAATCGATCACGATACGCAGACCTTCCAACGTCTGCTGCTTGGGAAACGTGTGCTTTGCATGTTCGATGTAACGCGCCTGCGCATCATCAATGCGCTTTGCGCGGCCAAGCTCGCTCGGATGCGCCAGATTGTCAGCAAGCCCGTTATCCATGTGGTGCTCGATTGCAAGCTCCACCTCATCGGAGAGCTTGAAACCATCCGGGCCGAAAAGTTTGATGCCATTATCCTGAAAGGAATTATGCGAGGCAGAAATCATCACGCCGAGATCGGCGCGCAACGACCGCGTCAGCATGGCAACGGCGGGCGTCGGCAGCGGGCCGAACAGAAACACATCCATCCCCATGGAGGTGAAGCCTGCCGTCAGCGCCGGCTCCAGCATGTAGCCGGACAGGCGCGTATCCTTGCCGATAACGACGCGATGGCGATGTTCACCACGACGAAACACACGGCCAGCCGCCATGCCAACGCGCAGCGCCGTCTCCGCAGTCATGTTGCCTGTATTGGCAGTACCGCGAATACCATCGGTGCCGAAATATTTGCGAGCCATAAGCTGAACGGTCCTCGCGTTTTTTCTCACTCTGTGTCTCATTGCGCCCTGCCAAACGCCCCCTCGGCCCCGGCACGCGCCCCCCGACATTTCTTAAACGAATGCTTCTCCGGCGAATATAAGTATCTATGCGCCGTTTACAGTTAAATATTTCTTGCGAAATCTTTCATGGCCCAGAACCCGGCGTTTCGAAACAGGCCGCCACCGCCAGAGCGTCGATCAGTGGCGCAGGCTCATGTGTCCGGATAAAGCACGCCCCGGCCCGCGCCGCCAGCAACTCTGCCGCGAGCGTCGCTGCCCCGGCTTCCCCCGGTGCGCGCCCCGTCACGGCCCGCAGGAAAGACTTCCGCGAAACGGAAATGAAAACGGGCAAGGCAAACCGCGCCTCGATCTCGTCAATGCGAGCCAGCACCTCGAATGAGGTTTCGGGCCGCGGCCCCAGAAAGAAGCCCATTCCGGGGTCGAGGATTAGCCGCGCCCGCGCGATGCCTGCGGCCTCCAGGGCTGCGATGCGCTCCTCGAAGAAACTGCAAATCTGCTCGATAATGTCGCCCTCGGGCGTGTCGCGCCGGTCTGCATTGCCGTGGCGCTGGATGGAATGCATGAGGACGAGCTTCGCCTCGCTCTTCGCAAGCACCGGGTAGAAATTCGCTTCGGCGAAGCCGCGAATGTCGTTCAGGTAATGCACACCATGCGCAAGCGCGAAGGCGTGTGTTTCAGCGCGAAAACTATCAACCGAGAGTGAGTAACCTTCCGCACCGAGCGCTTCTATGACAGGCGCAAGGCGGCGAATTTCCTCCTCCGCCGGAACAGGTATTGCGTCCGGATTGGATGAGGCAGGTCCGAGATCGATCACATCTGCGCCTTCTGCCGCAAGCCGCTTTGCATGCGCAATGGCAGCATCAGCCGCAAAATAGCGTCCGCCATCCGAAAATGAATCCGGCGTGATGTTGACGATGCCAAAGATGAGAGGCCGTTGAAACATGGCGGTTTTCTAGCACAGAGCCCGTTGCGCGGCGAGCGATCAGCCAGCCGGTTCACGCCCCATATTCATCGCACCGGTAACGATATGCGCAATCACCGTATCAAGTTCCCTTGCGCTCGGGCCTGATCCGGAAAACTGCATCAACGCCACCATATGCGCCGCACCGAGATAGACGCGCGCCGCTGCTTTTGGATTCAGATCGGGCGGCAGAACGCCTTCCCGCTTTCCCCGCGCAAACACTTTCTGGGCAATGCCATGCAGTCGGTCGAGCACCGCCATATAGCGCGGCCAGATATCGGCGCGCACGCCCGTGCTCCAGTCGAGCCACACCTTGACGATATCAGGCTTCTCCAGCGCCTCGCGGGCAAAGCGCGTGGCGAGAAGTTCAAGCGCCTCCCGCACACCGAACTGGCTGTTGCTCAAGGTTTCTGAGTTGAGCTTCAGCAAAAACGCTTCCACCTCGTCAAGAAC
>NZ_JBATWS010000430.1:0-2422 GCF_049672805.1 Parvibaculum sp. | reverse complement strand
AAGCAAGGCTACGACCGCCGGATCATTCGATGGAACAATGCCCAGCGCATCCCCCGGTTCATAGGTGAGGCCCGATCCCTCAAGAGAAAATTCGAGATGGCGCGTTTCCTTGGTCGAACCGCGGCCGACAATGACGATATTGTCCAGCACCTGCGCGGGGAAAGGGTTGCGCTTGTCGTAAGACGAAGCCGCAGCGCTGCTCTTTGCCGTCTGAATCGTGACGACGGGCGCCGCCGCTTTCTCCTCCGCCGCAAGTTGCGAGACGATGCTTTCCATCCACGCAGCGGCAGCATCTTCATAATCAACATCGCAATCAACGCGGGGGCTGAGCCGCTTCGCGCCCAGCTCCTCAAAGCGGGCATCAAGCCGCTTGCCCGCCTGGCAGTAGAACTCATAGGTGGAGTCGCCGAGTGCCAGTACCGCAAAGCGGGCATCGGGCAGTTTTGGCGCCTTGCGACCTTCCACAAACTCAAAGAATCCTGTGGCGGGCTGCGGTGGATCACCCTCGCCATAAGTACTCACGATGATGAGTACATCCTGTTCCTGACCGAGCTGGCGCTGTTTGTAATCCGCCATGTCAGAAAGGGTGCAGGCTAATCCCCTTTCTTTCAGCTTCGCTTCCAGCCCGCGCGCCAATTCGGCAGCGTTACCCGTCTCTGTCCCATAGAGAATGGTGAGCTTTCGCGCGGACGGAGCGGCGGGTACGGCGGGCTCCCCGGCCACGCCAGCGCCCATGCCTGCTTCCATCCCTGCAAAATAGCCACTCAGCCAGCGCGCCTGCGTAGAGGTGAGCGATTGCGTCAGCTCCTTCAGCAGCCGTAATTGTTCCGAGCTAAGCGGTTGCTCCGGCGGTGTCATTTGCGCGGGTACCTCAGCATACGCTTCTCTTCCCCGCGCCCATCAACACCTTGCGGCGGCTTTTTTACGGCGTGGTTCTAGCGAAGCATGTTTCGTTTGCCGCACATGTGCGGTCTTTCATGGCATAAGACAAACGCATATTATTTTTCTTTACCTGCAAAATTTTGCATTTAAATACGAAGCCGGGCGCTGTTTCACGACGCAGGCGGTGCATCCCTGTCCATCAACTCATCCGCCCGTCTGATATTCGCCTCATGTCTATCCAGCATCTCACGCAGATCGGCATGTAGCTCATCGTCTCGTATTTGCGGAAGCAATTCCTCGAGCTTTCGTACGACCCAAGCCTGACCGCGATTCAAAAAACGAAGTCGGTCTGGCAGATCCTCAATCGCCATCGCCTTGTCATAGAAGGCGCCACATTTCAGCGACGGTTCGCCACCCAGTCGCTTCACCTGCCGGAACAGCATGGCGCACCAGTGCAGTTCATCATCCCGAATGATTTTCAGCAAGGCAGCATAGTTCGTACCGGAAACCCCTTCACTGCTCGCTATCGCAACGCGCGCACCTGCCCGCTCGGCTTCCAATAGTTCGTTCAGGCGGGTGACAAGTTCTTCACGCGGTAGAAAGCCCATATAGACATCATCAGCTTCCGACGCATAACAGACTGGCGAGGCAGGTTCATCGCTCATATTGCGATTTCCGCGGCTGCGCGCAGGCCAGTGCGTATCCGTGCCATCACACCCGGGTCGGCCTTCGTAGAGTGAACGACATAGGCGGAATAGGAAAACTCGGGACTGTTCGGCACAAGAGCAAGCCGCCCCTCTTCCAGATAGGAGCGGATGAAACCCTTGCGGAAATATCCATATCCGCCTGTAGCCAGAATGTAGTCGAGAGCGAGTGGGCCGTAGCTGATGGAAACGACCGCATTGGGCTGATCGGGGAAGGCCGCCTGATAGCTTGCGGCAAATTCATCCCCCCAATCTATTTGCACCCGGTCCTCCGGAGCGAGCGGCTTGTTGACGGGTGTAGTGCGCACGAGAACCAGTTTTTCTTCGAACAGCAATTCAGCGACGACACCGGGCCTGCTCTTTGCGGCATAGAGGACCGCCACATCAAGCGATCCATCCTGTACCTGCTCCATCAGTCGCTCGGAAGTATCAATCTGTGTGCTGACGGCTATCTCGGGACATTCGCGCCGCATCCAAAGGAGCCAATGACGGAGAAGCGGACTCCAGAGGCTAAGCTCTGCGCCGATCGTTACCACCGTGTCGCGACCGGGCGGCAGTGCAACTGCATGACGCGCCCTATCCCACACCTGAACAAGCGTCGTGGCAAATCGCATGAACTGCTCGCCTGCGGGGGTGAGCTTTGCGCCTGCCTTGTTTCGAATGAAAACCGGGCGATCCAGCTTGTCTTCAAGAACGCGGATGCGCGCGCTTACAGCCGTTTGCGTGAGATTCAGATTGGCAGCCGCACTGACAAAGCTGCCCGTCTTCACCACTTCAAGAAATGTTCGGGCGACGTCGATATCCATGGATCTGGCTTCCGGTGTCTCGTGTAAGCC
>NZ_JBATWS010000429.1:0-1770 GCF_049672805.1 Parvibaculum sp. | reverse complement strand
ATGGTGATGAGTTCATAGCGTTCCGGTGCGCCTTTGGCGGCGTGATACTTCCGCGCCATCTTGATTGCGCATTCAAGCGCCTCAGCGCCTGAATTGGTGAAGAACACCGTATCGGCAAAAGTCACCTCGACGAGACGCCGCGCCAGCTTTTCCTGACCGGGGATGCGATAGATGTTCGAGGTGTGCCACACCTTCCCCGCCTGCTCCGTCAGAGCCTTGATGAGGTGGGGATGGCTATGGCCGAAAGCATTGACGGCGATGCCCGCGCCGAAGTCGAGATAGCGCTCGCCCTTCGCGGTTATCAGCCAGGGGCCTTCGCCCCGTTCAAATTCAAGGTCAGCCCGCGCATAGGTCGGCAAAACAGGCGTAATCACGGAAGTCGGTCCTTCTCATAAATCCTTTTGAACGACGCCGTTCGCGGTATGCCGGGAGAGTGCCTTCGGGTTCTGGCGTTGTCGGGCTCCGGGCGATCCGGCGAGACAGCAGTTTCCTGCGAGGCCTTGAGGCACTTTCCGCGCCCGGCCTCTTCTCGCTGTCAGCCTCGTCGTTTCCCGTACAGGATCATGCCGATCACACCCTTTTTCCCCTTGCCGGGGGCTCCCCGCGGCGCCCCCCTCAGGGCCGCCAATAGAAAAAGCCGCCTGTTTTGGGCGGCAGTCCGAGAAGCGTCCAAGTATTAGGGCGAGTACGGTGGCCTGTCAATCTCGCCCCGTTAACCTTTTGGCCGCCGCCCCTCTCACGCCTTCAGACGGTAGCCCGTGCGGAAAGCAAGGTGGCAGACCGCCCAGAGAACGAGGTTCACCCCCACCACTATCGCGATACCTATGGAAAGCGCGCCATCTGCATGGCCTGTGACGCCATAGCGGAAACCGTCGATCAGGTAGAAGACCGGGTTCCATGTCGTCAGTTCCCGGGCGAAATCGGGAAGCTGCGTCACCGAATAGAAGGTGCCGGACAGGAAAGTGAGCGGCAGGATCACGAAATTGGTGACGGCCTGAAGGTGGTCGAACTTCTCAGACCAGATGCCGCCCAGAATGCCGATCAGGGCAAGCATCAGCGAAGCCCCCACCGAGAAAAAGAGCACGGCCCAGAGATGGGCGATCCCCATATCCACGAAAGGCAGCATGGCAAGCGCGGTCGCGCCCCCGCAGACGAGCCCGCGCGTGACGCCGGCCAGCGCGATGCCGACATTGAGCTCGCCCGCAGAGAGGGGCGGCATCAGCACATCGACAATATTGCCCTGAATTTTCGAGATCAGGATGGAGGAGGACGTATTCGCAAAGGCGTTCTGGATCATCGTCATCATCACGAGGCCGGGTGCCAGAAACTCTACAAAAGGCACGCCATGCACGTCGGGCCGGAACTTGCCGATGGCGAGGGCAAAGATCGCAAGATAGAGAAGCGTGGTGACAACGGGGGCCGCGACCGTCTGGGTCATCACCTTCCAGAAGCGGCGAACCTCTTTCAGATAGAGCGTCCAGACGCCGAGCCAGTTCACCGCGCCAAAGCGGCGGCTGCCTTGCTGCGGATAACCCATGCTCATGGCGTTTCCTTCCCGTTTCTTCTCATTTTCCTGCCGACTGCAGCAGGCATAGGCGAAGGCCGGATCACAGGCAATGCGGCAGTTCACAGGCCGATATGGGCGCGGAATGTGCGCCCGCAAGGCGAGTGCGCGCGCAAATGCACAAAAAAGCCCGCAAATCCGCTCTTTTCTGTGGATAAGGCCTTGTTAACGGCGGGGGCCGGTTGCGATTTCGCCCCCCCATATTG
>NZ_JBATWS010000428.1:0-6992 GCF_049672805.1 Parvibaculum sp. | reverse complement strand
TGGGAGGGGCAAACCGCTGCAGCGGTTTTGCGGCAGGGGCATCTTCTATCGGCAAGCGACGCCCGTGTGCTTATTTCCCCAACGCCTTCTCCAGCGCCTTCTTCACCTTCGGCGCATCGGGCTTTGTCGTGCTCGCAAACCAGTCCACCAGCTTGCCGTCCCGCCCGATCACATATTTGTAGAAGTTCCAGCGCGGCCGCGCGAGAAAGCCGCCCTCGGCGCTCAGCCATTTGAACAGCGGATGCGCGTCCGGCCCCTTCACATGCTCCTTGCTGGTGAGGGGAAAATCGACGCCGAAATTGATCTCGCAGAAACTGGCAATCTCGTCCGCATTGCCCGGCTCCTGATTGGCGAAGTCGTTGGACGGCACGCCCAGCACGACAAGCCCGTCATCAGCATGTTCACGCCAGATCGCCTCAAGCTCCTTGTATTGCGGGGTGAAACCGCATTTCGACGCCGTGTTGACGATGAGAAGGGGGCGCCCGGCAAAATCCGAAAGGGGCAGGGGCTTGCCCGAGAGTGTCGTGAAGGTGAAATCATAGGCGGTCGTTTTCTTGCCGCTCTTGTCTTGCGTGCCGCTCATCGGGCGTGCTCCTGCCATTTTCGTTGTCGGGTATCGTAACGCTCAGACCACGCTGAGGCGCACATCAATATTGCCGCGCGTTGCGTTGGAGTAGGGGCAGACGTTATGCGCCGCCGCAACCAGCGCTTCGGCTTCTGCCCGGTCTATCCCCGGCAGGGAAACCTCCAGAGCCACATCAAGCGCGAAGCCCTGGCCCTTCTCATTGGGACCGATGCCTACATGGGCCGTCACCGATGAATCGGCGGGCACCTTCACCTTCTTCTGCCCCGCGACGAACTTCAGCGCGGAGTGGAAGCAGGCCGAATAACCCGCCGCGAAAAGCTGCTCCGGATTAGTGCCCGGTCCGCCCGTGCCGCCCAGTTCCTTTGCCGTATCAAGCGTCACCGAAAGACGCCCGTCATCGGATTTCGCCTGACCCGTCCGGCCGCCGGATGAGGTCGCATGTGCCGTGTAGAGGATGCTCATTTTCATGTCTCCTTCTCGGATGGGGTCTCTTACGCATATCATATAGTAAGCAATTATATTGTGTACAATATATTTTGCCGAATTTTCCCGCCCGCTCCGGCGGGGCGGTCATTTGGCCAGGTTGGCCCTCAATTTCTTCAGTCTTTTCCGCAGGTTGATGATCTCTGGCAGATTGGCGCCGGTCGCCGCGACAATCTTCCGGGGGATGTCGGCCGCGCGCTTTTTCAGCGCCCGGCCTTCCTGTGTCAGGCGGACAAGCACTTGCCGCTCATCCTCCTCATTCCGCTCCCGTGTGAGAAGCCCCGCCTTTTCCAGCCTTTTGAGAAGCGGCGTCAGCGTGCCTGAGTCGAGATGGAGCCGAGCGCCAAGCGCACTCACCGTCACCCCGTCTTCTTCCCAAAGCGTCAGCATCGCCAGATATTGCGGATAGGTAAGCCCTATCTCGTCCAGCAGCGGCTTGTAGAGCTTCGTCATCAGCAGCGATGCGGAATAGAGCGCAAAGCAGAGCTGATTATCGAGAAGAAGCGGGTTTTCCGGTGCGCTCATCTGTCATTTCCTGAAACGGCCCCAAACCATATGGGCGCAATTCCCGATGACGCAATGAAATTGTTTGCCTTGATAAGAGGTCACGACCCGTCAAACAGAGCCAGCGTCCGCTCCAGCGCAAGCTCCGCTGCCGCCTTGTCATAATTGTTGCGGCGGTCGGAGTTGAAGCCATGGTCTGCGTCATAGACATAGACCTTCACTTCCGGGTGCGCTTTTTCGATCTTGCGCACATCTTCCATCGGAATGCCGTGATCCTTCTCGCCGAAATGGCAGATGGTCGGGCAGATCGGGCTTTCATCGATGAACTGGATGATCGCACCGCCATAATAGCAGGATGCCGCATCAAGCCCCTTCGCGCGACAGGCGGCCACCCAGCTCACAGTACCGCCATAGCAATAGCCGGTGATGAACACTTTCTCGCAGCCATCGGCCCGCAGCTTGTCGATACACATTTGCACATCGAGAACCGTATTCTCATAGCTGTTCTCTGCCCGCAGCTTGAGCGATGTCTGGATGTCTTCCTGCGAATAGGTCGCCTGAAAATCCTTCACCTGCCGGTCATAAAGCTGCGGCGAGAGAACGTCATAACCGCGCGCCGCATAGTCGTCGCAAAGATCCTTGATATGCGCTGTCACGCCGAAGATTTCCATGATGAGCACAAGCCCGCCCTTGCGCGTACCTTCTGCCTTTGCGTGGTAGCAGAGGATTTCCGCGCCATCACCGCTTGTCAGCGTGATCTCCGTTCCCTTGCGTGCCATTTCCGTTCCTCCCTGCTTCAGTCCTTGCGTGGCTCTCTGCGCTGAACAAGCCCCTGGCCGATGAAGCTCATCACCACTTCGCCGTTCTGGTTTACGCCAACATTGCGGCTTCTCACGATGCCCCATCCGGGCCGCGAGCGCATGTCGATTTTTTCGATCACCTCGGTTGAATAGCTGATCGTATCGCCGACGCGCACAGGCACCGGCCATTTCATGTCAAGAAAGCCGGGCGAGGGCCCACCTGCGGGCGGCTGCCGGCCATCGGCATCCGGCGGCTCTGCATTTGCCCGCCGTGCCGCGATCATCAGCTTCATCCATGTGGCCGATGTGTGCCAGCCACTCGCCGTCAGTGTGCCGAAGGGGCCGTTTTTCGCGGCTTCGGGATCGATGTGGAAATATTGCGGATCATATTTCTTGGCAAAGGCGATGATCTCGTCTTCCGTGAATGTGTGGCTGCCCAGCTCCATCCGCGTGCCGATCTTCACATCTTCAAACCAGGGCATAGCCTCACTCCTCTACAGGCGCGCCGGGATAGCGCCTGCCATACATCGCCCAGCCATCAGAAGTGACGACCACCTCGTCGTTCTGGTTCAGCATTTCAATGTGAAACTTGGTGAGCCCCATTTCCGGGCGGCTTTTCGAGGGGCGGCGCTCCGTGCAGGTGCGGCGAATGCGCAGCGTATCACCCACATAGACGGGCTTGCGCCAGCGCACTTCATCCACGCCCGGCGCACCCATCGAGGCACTTTCAAGAATATAGCCGTCACACATCATGCGCATCATCATCGCGCAGGAATGCCACCCGCTCGCGCAAAGCCCGCCGAGAATGGATTGCCGCCCGGCTTCCTCATCGAGATGAAAGGGCTGAGGGTCGAACTCGCTTGCGAATTCGATGATCTCTTCCTTCGTCACGTGCTTGTTGCCGAACTCCACCGTCTCGCCGACGCGAAAATCTTCCCAGTAATATTTCGGCCTGCTCATGCCGTTTCGTTGCCTCATCCTGTTGGGTGCCGCGTGAGCTTCCTCATTTGGCAGGGGTAAGGCAAGTATGGCATAGGCGAAAATCGACATGCCAAAAGATATCCCCGCTTGTCAGCGTCACGCTCCCTTCCTACCTTCTGACCATCTCCAGAATTGTATGGATCAACATGGCGACGGAACAGAAACCGGCGGCGCCCTCCGCTGTGCCCGGGATGGATGAAGATGCCGAGAAACTGGCTGCAAGGCTGACAAGGCTCATCGCCCGCGAAATTGCGGATCTGGAGCGGCAGCGCGCCGTCTCGCGCGATGAAGCAGAAGGCGAGCGGCAGGCACGGCGCATCGCCACGTTGGTTCGCTCCATCGACAAACTCAACGAAATAGAACAGGCAGCGAGGCGCGCAAAGAAGGATGACCCCTCTGCCGACAATGAAAAGCGACGAGCCGAAGAAGCAGCCCTCCGCATCTCTCTTGAGAGCCGCCTCGCTCGCCTCCTTGCCGCTGTGGATGAGGCGCGCGTTCCTGCACTCCCTGACACCGCAGGAAGTGAGGCTTCTCAGCAATGACTGGCACTTCTGGGCGCGCGATGATCAGCTTGCCCCCGAAGGCGACTGGACAACATGGCTGGTGCTTGGCGGGCGCGGCGCAGGCAAGACGCGCGCAGGCGCTGAATGGGTGCAAGGCGAAGTCACGTCAGGCCGCGCGGGCCGCATCGCGCTGATCGGCGAGACATTCGCTGATGCGCGCGAGGTGATGATTGACGGTCCCTCGGGCTTGCGCGCCATTGCACCGGCGGATGCCGCACCGAAATATGAGATCACGCGCAAACGTCTTCTCTGGCCGAACGGGGCGGTCGCCTATGTCTTTTCGGCGGGCGAGCCGGACAGTCTGCGCGGCCCGCAATTTGATGCAGCCTGGGGAGACGAGCTTGCCAAGTGGCGCTATGCGGAAGCTGCATGGGACATGCTGCAATTCGGCCTCCGCCTTGGCGCGCGCCCGCGACAGGTGATGACGACAACGCCGCGCCCGATGCCGCTGCTGAAGCGGCTTCTTGGCGATGAGCAGACGGTGGTGACGCGGGCTTCCACTCATGCGAACCGCGCAAACCTTGCAGACGGTTTTTTCAGGGCGATCATCTCGCGCTATGAGGGAACGCGGCTCGGGCGGCAGGAGCTTGAGGCGGAACTGATCGAGGACAACCCCGATGCACTGTGGAGTCGCGAAACGGTCGAGCGCGCCCGCCTCACCCGCGCGCCGGGCGATTTCACGCGCATCGTGGTCGGTGTCGATCCGCCCGCATCGGGTAGTGCGAAGGCAGATGAATGCGGCATTGTCTGTGTTGGCCTTGGCGCAAACGGGCATGCCTATGTGCTGGATGACCGCTCCATGGGCCGCCTCTCGCCGCTTGCCTGGGCAAAGCGTGTGGCAGGCTGCGTTCGCGCAAACGGTGCAGATCGCATCGTCGCAGAAGCCAATCAGGGCGGCGAAATGGTTGAAAGTGTCATGCGGCAGGAAATGCCGAATGCCGCCATCCGCCTTGTGCGAGCAACGCGCGGAAAACGCATCCGCGCCGAGCCGATTGCAGCGCTTTATGAGCGCGGCCTTGTGCACCATGTCGGTGCCTTTGCGAAACTTGAAGACCAGATGTGCGACTGGGTGCCCGGCGCCAGAAGCCCGGACCGCCTCGACGCGCTCGTCTGGGCCCTGACCGATCTCATGCTCACCGGCGAGGCAGGCGAGCCAAAGGTAAGGGGGCTGTAAAGGCTTTCCCTCAACTTCAAATGTCATCCCGGCGAAAGCCCGGACCCACCTGACACGACCAGAAGCAGGAATCACCTCTATGCCAAACCCTTTCGCCGCGCTCGCCCGCGCGTTGCGCCCCCGTGCGCCTGAAGCAAAGGCAAGTCGCGTTGCGTCCATGATCGCGCTTCACATGCAGGGCCGCGCCGTCTGGACACCGCGCGATTATGCGGCGCTGGCAGAGGAAGGCTATCGCCGCAACGCCATTGCCTATCGCTGCGTCCGCATGATCGCGGAGGCAACGGCAAGCCTTCCCTGGCTGCTTTATGAAGGGACGAATGAGCTTTCAGAGCACCCGCTTCTTGAATTGCTCGATCATCCGAATGGCGTTCAGGCAGGCAATGATCTCTTTGAAAGCTGGTACAGCTTCCTGCAGGTCGCGGGGAATGCCTATCTGGAGCTGGTGGAAGTTGATGGCACGCCGCGCGAACTCCATGTGCTCCGCCCGGACCGCATGAAGGCGGTGCCGGGCCGCGCCGGTTGGCCGGAGGCCTATGAATATTCCGTCAACGGACGGGTAACGACCATTCCGGCAGGGGAACGCGGGGCCGTTCTCCATCTGCGCCTTTTCAATCCGGTGGATGATTATTACGGCATGAGCCCCCTCGAAGCCGCCGCCTGCGCCATCGACATTCACAATGCGGCGGGTAGCTGGAACAAATCCCTGCTCGACAATGCGGCCCGCCCTTCCGGCGCGCTGGTTTACAAGGGCGGGGAGGCAGGCGCGAACCTCTCCGAAGATCAGTTCGAGCGGCTGAAGCGCGAGCTTGCGGAGAACTATCAGGGTTCCGCCAATGCAGGCCGCCCCCTGCTTCTCGAAGGCGGTCTTGACTGGAAGAGCATGGGCCTCTCCCCGAAGGAGATGGATTTCATCGGCGCGAAGCAGGCTGCCGCGCGCGACATTGCGCTTGCCTTCGGCGTGCCGCCCATGCTGCTCGGCATCCCGGGCGACAATACATATGCAAATCTGCGCGAGGCGAACCGTGCCTTCTGGCGCGGCACCATCCTGCCGCTCGCAGGCCGCACCGCCCGCGCGCTGACCCATTGGCTCGCCCCGCGCTATGGCGGCAATCTCCGCCTCTGGTTCGACGCCGATCAGGTGGACGCGCTTTCCGCAGACCGTGACGCGCTATGGGCGCGCATCTCCCGCGCAGACTTCCTCACAGAAGCCGAGAAGCGTGAGGCTGTGGGTTATGGCGTCAGGCACCGCGCTTCTTCGAACGGATGATATTCCCCGCCGCAGCCGCAAGACCAACAAAGCCGAACACGACGAACAGGAAGCCCAGGCTCGTCCCGCGCATCTGCCAGGAGAGCAGCACCAGCATGCCCCCGATCACGAGGCTGAACACGCTATGCGGCGAGAATTGATAGCCCTTGATCGTGAAGAGGGTGGGCACGGCTATGCCCTTGTTGCGCGTCCTTTCCTCGGTCCAGACGAGGAGGAGCGGCCCGCAGGCCAGCGCCGCGCCCATGAGAACGATCAGCCATTCGTCGGAAGTCATGTCGGGCCTTCTATGGAGGTGGGCGGAGTGGAAAAGGAAGCATACACGAAAAGAGAGCCTGCATGGTCGCTTGATCGCCGGGTGCCGCTGGCCGTGATCCTCACCATCGCCATGCAGACCGCCGCCGCCCTTCTCTGGGCGGGTGCAGCGGGCGAGCGCCTCACCGCCCTTGAGGCCCGCACCGAGCGCATCGGCGAACTGGTGGAGCGCACCGCGCGGCTGGAAGAACAGACCAAATCCGCCAACGCCTCGCTCGCGCGGATCGAGGCGCGGCTGGGAAGGTAGCAACGGGTGCGGAGCGCGCGGTTCCTGGATGCCCGGGTCAAGCCGGGCATGACAGAAAAGAGAAATAAACAGAGG
>NZ_JBATWS010000427.1:0-16493 GCF_049672805.1 Parvibaculum sp. | reverse complement strand
ACTCATCGCTGACCTGCTTGCAGACCACCGGATCGCCCACCATGACCGGCACGATATGGCTCTCGCACCAGAGCACGGGCAGGCCCGCATCCGCCATCATCTGACGCAGCGTCGCCGCGCGCTCCTGATGCCGCTCCCGCTCCGCAGAGCTTTCCTTCAGATGACGGACAGCCGCAAGCACCCCCGCCACCAGCACCGGCGCGAGCGAGGTCGAGAAGATGAAGCCCGGCGCATAGGAGCGCACAACATCGATCAGGTCGGCGGAGGCGGCAATGTAGCCCCCCATCACACCAAAGCCCTTCGCGAGCGTGCCCTCAATGATATCGACCTTGTCCAGAACGCCATCGCGCTCGGCAATGCCGCCACCACGCGGACCGTAAAGGCCGACAGCGTGAACTTCATCGAGGTAGGTAAGCGCACCATATTTGCGCGCGAGGTCACAGATCGCACCGATGGGCGCAATATCGCCATCCATCGAATAGACGGATTCGAAGGCAACGATCTTCGGCTGCGCCGGATCAAGCTCGCTCAGAATCTCTTCGAGATGAGCAAGATCATTGTGCCGCCAGATGCGCTTCGGCCCACCGCCACGGCGAATGCCTTCGATCATGGAGGCATGGTTCATCTCGTCCGAGATGATGACGCAATCACCGAGCACACGAACCAGCGTAGAGAGCGTCGCATCATTCGCGGCATAGCCGGATGTGAAAAGAAGAGCTGCCTCCTTGCCATGCAGATCGGCAAGTTCCCGCTCAAGCTCAACATGGTAGCGCGTGGTGCCCGAAATGTTGCGCGTGCCGCCGGAGCCTGCGCCGACATCATCAATCGCCTTGTGCATGGCATCGAGCACCGCCGGATGCTGGCCCATGCCGAGATAGTCGTTGGAGCACCAGACGATGATTTCTTTCGTGCCGGAAGGTGTGTGGAAGGTCGCTTTCGGAAACGAGCCGCGGCGCCGCGCAATATCGGCGAACACACGATAGCGTCCTTCGTCTTTCACCGCACGAAGGGCCTCGCTCAGCTTCCGCTCGTAATCCATAGCGTTCCTGTTCCCGCGCTTTGCCGATACCCGGCGCACTGCTTGTTTTGATGTGAATTTAGCACAGCTTAATCCGCATCCACAGCCTAACCAGCCGCGAATTGTCGCAGAATATGGCCAGAGAAAGAAACGCGGGGCGTCAGGCCGACCAGAGCCCCATGTCTTTCAGAACCGTTCGCAACAAGGCGGGATCATCGGTCATGATGCCGTCCACCCCCAGCGCCGCCAGCCGCCGCATTTCGGCTTCGTCGTCGATCGTCCAGACGTGAACCTGCAACCCCAGCTCATGCGCCTTGGCAAGCAGCCGTTCATCCACAAGCCGAATGCCATATTGGCGTATCGGTATCTGCGCACAGCCTTCCACGAAGTCACCGAGAAGCGAACCGGCCCTGCCCAGCCAGCTAGCAAAGCGCAACCGCGTTGTCGCCGCCGGTCCCATTCCCGTGCAGAGCCTTGGCCCCAGCGCCTCGCGGATGCCGATGGTGCGCTTGTCTGAAAAGGAGGTGACACAAACGCGGTCAAGCGCGTCCGTGTCCCGGAGCACCTTGATGAGCGGCTCGGCCGCATTGTCGCGCTTCGGATCAATATTGATCCGGATCTCCGGCCAGCTTGAGAGGAGATCCGCAAAGAGCGGAATGGGCTCCGTTCCGGCAATCCGCGCTGTCTTGACCTGCGCATAATCCATCTCGGCGATGCAGCCCGTGCTGTTCGTCACCCGGTCGAGATGGTCGTCATGGAAGGCGAGCAGCACGCCGTCGCGCGTCGCATGAACATCGGTTTCGATATAGCGATAGCCGAGATCAACCGCCCCCTGAAAGGCGGGCATGGTGTTCTCCGGCCACGCGCCTGCCCCGCCCCGATGAGCGAAAGCCAGAACACCGTCATGCTCAAGATAGGGAAACTTCGCCGGTCGCCTCATCCGCTCGCTGCCCGTGTTTCTGCTGTTAGTTGCTCAGCGCGCTCGTATTCACACCGCCATCGCGAGCATACACATCGTCGCGGAATTGCACGACACCGGACGCATCCACCCACGCTGTAAGATAGACGAGATAGATCGGGATCGGCGTTGTCAGATAGACATTGCGGAACTGGCCGGAAGCCACCGCCTTCTCCACCCGCGCCGCATCCCACTCGGCGCTGTCACTCTGCATGATCCATGTGACAAGCCCCTGCACATTCTGAACGCGCACGCAGCCGGAGCTGAAATTTCTCTCCTGTCTGCCAAAAAGCGTCTGTGTCGGCGTGTCGTGGAGGAAGATCGCGTCATTGTTCGGGAAGTTGATCTTCAGCGAACCGAGCGAATTCCACGGGCCGGGGTCCTGCCGGAGATAATAGGCCTCGTTGATGCGCGGGTTCGACCAGTCGATTTTCGCAGGATCAAGCTCGCGGATCGTTTCTCCCCAGCCCTGCATGACACGAATGCCCTGCCGCTTCAGATAATTCGGGTTTGCCCGGATTTTCGGCAGCATGTCATTGGTGGCGATGGATTTCGGCACATACCAATAGGGGTTGAATGTCACCGAATTGATCGCGCTGTTGATTTCCGGCGTCTGGCGGTCGCGCTTGCCGACAATGACGCGCTCATGGAACTCGACCACGCCATTATTCACGGCCTCGACTTCCTGACCGGCAATATTGACGAAGACGTAGCGCCCGGACAGTCGCGGCACCAGCTTCTCGATCCGGGCAAGGTTGAGTTCAAGCTGCCTGATCCGCGTCTGAACCGGCACATTCAACGCCGCAATCGTGCGCCGCCCGACAATGCCATCCGCATCAAGACCATTACGTTGCTGGAAGCGGCGCACCGCCTGCTCCAGTTCCGCGTCATAGAGATAGGGATCGCCCGGCGAGGCAATCATGTCGCCCGTCATCATCAGCCGCTCGCGTAGCTTCGCCACCCGATCATCGCGAACCCCAAGCTCCAGCCGCTCACCTGCGGGCACATGCTTCCACCCGCCCCAGCTCGCAATTTCGCGGTATTTCCGGATTGCCTGCTGAAGCGGCAGCAAGGCATTTTCACTGAGCGTGGGCGTGGCACCCGTGCGCGGCGTGACCTGTGTTTCGGCCGCCTGCAAGGCTGCATCGGCTTGCCAGGGGTCAACCCAATGGGTTTGTCCGGCGCCATAGGCAGCAGCGGCTTCTGCATAGGCGGCTTCACTGGCAAGGACGAGACTGCCCAGCGCCAGCAAAATCCCGCACACCATTCCCCAACGCCCTGAAACCCGGCTTGTCACTCTGTCGCCCCGCCCGAAAGCTCGCTGCCAACCCCATACGCAGAAGGCAGGCTTATCTGATGATCGCCATTTTGGGACATTTAACGTCCTGCCCGCCTTCCGCAGCGCAGTTTGCCACGAAACCGGCTGCATACGGTGCCAAAACATGCCGCCCCCTGACCCGAAACAGGTCAGACGCAGCGCCCTAGTGATGAAATTGCAACTTCCGTGCTGGCCACCCGCGCACCCGGCGAAAAGCAGAAGAGCCCGGATGCCATAAAGGCACCGGGCTCTCGCTTACCCCACCCCACCCGGAAAAATCAGAGGCGATAGCGGATCTGGTCCGTCCAGAACCGCTCAAGCTTGAACAGCGTCGCAGTCGTCAGGCGCAGCTCTTCGGCGGAAATATCACCCACCGTGCCAAGCATCGCGCAATGCTTGTTATAGACCTCGTTTATCGTCGCGCAGATCGCCCTGCCCTTGTCGGTCAGGCGGACGCGCACCGAACGGCGGTCTGAACGGGAACGCTGATGATGAATGTAGCCCGTCTCCACCAGCTTCTTCAGATTGTAGGAGACGTTCGAGCCGAGATAATGGCCCCGCGTACGCAGTTCGCCGGCTGTCATTTCGGAGTCGCCGATATTGAACAGTAGCAATGCCTGCACACTGTTGATCTCGGTACAGCGGATGCGGTCCAACTCATCCTTGATCACATCGAGCAGCCGCCTGTGGAGACGTTCCACATAGGTCAGCGCTTCGAGATATGCTTCCTTGCATCCCGGATCTTCCTGATCCTGAATGACGGACTCCCGCTTGACGTTTGTCATTCCCATAACAATAAGCCTCTGAACTCGCGACGCGGAACTTCCTGTTCCGTGGAACCGGCAGTTTAAGCACACTCATACTAACGAGGGCTTAAACACACCGATCTGGAGTCCAACGAGGCGGGAATGTGCGGGTCAGAGATCGCCGCGGATCAGCTTGATGATGCCCGAAAAGTCGAGACCATCCTCACCCGCCGCCTCCATCAGCGCGTAAAGCTGCGCTGCCTGCCCGCCAAGCGGAATGGGCGACTTCGCCGTCTTCGCAGCCTCAAGCGCGAGGCGGAGATCCTTCAGCATCATGCCTGCCGTGAAGCCCGGCTGATAGTTCCGGTTGGCAGGCGAGGTCGGCACGGGACCGGGCACCGGGCAGTAAGAAGTCATTGACCAACATTGGCCGGATGCCGTGGAAGAAATGTCGAACAGCGTCTGTGCATCAAGACCGAGCCGCTCACCCAGCACGAAGGCTTCCGACACACCGATCATCGAAATGCCGAGGATCATGTTGTTGCAGACCTTGGCCACCTGACCATTGCCTGCGGCACCTGCGTGAAAGATGTTTTTTCCCATCTTCTCAAGGACCGGCTTTGCCTTCTGAAACGCCGCCTCGGTGCCCCCCACCATGAAAGTGAGTGTGCCGGCTTCCGCACCGCCGACACCGCCCGAGACAGGCGCATCAACCATCATCATGCCCGCCGCTTCCGCCGCCGCGATGGTTTCGCGGGCAGACGGAATGTCGATAGTCGAACTGTCAATGAAGAGCGTGCCCTTGTTTGCAGAAGCGATAAGCCCGCCTTCGCCGAGATAGACAGAGCGCACATGCTCGCCCGCAGGCAGCATGGTCACGACGAACTCCACATCGCGCGCAGCATCGCTTGCGCTCGCGGCCTTTGTCGCGCCCGCCGCTGTCAGCCCTTCCACCGCTGCCACCGAGAGGTCGAACACTTTCAGCGAATGACCCGCCTTGAGCAGGTTCCGCGCCATCGGCCCGCCCATATTGCCGAGCCCGATAAATCCGATTGCCGCCATCTCCGTCCTCCCGTGGCTTTATCAGCCGAAACTCAATTCATTTTCGCCAAGTGGCGCGAAATACCGATCGACCTCCGCCGCATCAATATCGGCAAGCCGCGCCGGATTCCATTTCGGCGACTGGTCCTTGTCGATCACGACAGCGCGGACACCTTCGAAAAAATCATGTCCGGTCGCAAAGCGATTGGTGAGGCGGAATTCGAGCTTCATGCAGTCTTCGAAATCAAGCGCCGCTCCCTCGCGGATCTGCCGGAAGGCAACGAGTGTCGAGATCGGAGATTTGGCTTCAATCGTATCCGCCGTCTGCACCGCCCATTCGCTGCCATCCGCCCGCAGCGAGGCAAGAATCTCGGCAACCGATCCCTTGCTGAAATGCGCGGAAATATCCTTTTGAATGTCGCGCAGCGGCGCGGGGCCTTCCTCGACCGCCACTTCGCCAAGCGCGGTGCGAACCGGTGCCCCACCCGCAAGACGATCCTTCAGCTCACCGAGCTTTGCGGAAGGCACATAACAATCCGCAATGCCTGCAAAGATCGCATCCGCCGCCTTGAGCCGCGCACCGGTGAGGCCGAGATAAAGCCCTGTCTCGCCGGGACAGCGCGGCAGGAAATAGGTGCCGCCGACATCGGGGAAAAGGCCGATGCCCGTTTCAGGCATGGCGAAGGTCAGCCGCTCCGTCGCAACGCGATGCGAGCCATGCACCGAAAGACCAACGCCGCCGCCCATATTGATGCCGTCCATCAGCGCGATATAGGGCTTCGGGTAGCGCTTGATATAGGTGTTGAGGAGATATTCCTCGCGCCAGAAATCAATGGCGCTCCTGTCGCCCGCGCGGCCCCAGTCATGCAGCGCGCGAATGTCGCCGCCCGCGCAGAAAGCCCTGTCGCCCGCTCCTTCCACGATCACGCATTGGACTGCGTCGTCATCTGCCCATTCGCGCAGCTTCGGATGAATGAGCCGTACCATGTTGAGGGTCAGCGCATTCAATGCCTGCGGCCGGTTCAGCGTGATGATGCCCGCCACGCCGCGCTTTTCAAACAGGACTTCCGCTTCCTCACTCACCGAGCTTCCTCTCAATCCTTCAGCAATTCCCGCGCGATGATGACGCGCATGATCTCGTTCGTTCCTTCAAGGATCTGATGCACACGCGCATCGCGCAGATGCCGCTCCAGCGGGAAATCCTTGAGATAGCCATAGCCGCCGTGAATCTGCAGCGCCTCATTGATGACGTTGAATCCGACATCGGTTGCAAAGCGCTTCG
The DNA here is from genome assembly GCF_049672805.1 of Parvibaculum sp. Lineage (GTDB taxonomy): Bacteria > Pseudomonadota > Alphaproteobacteria > Parvibaculales > Parvibaculaceae > Parvibaculum. Next base: position 10,130 of record NZ_JBATWS010000427.1, on the reverse strand, counting down.
CCATCGCAGCATGCATCGTCGCATCCGGCGCCTTCGCATCAACCTTTGTCGCAGCCTGATAGATCATCAGCTTTGCGGCTTCGAGCTCCGTTGCCATGTCAGCGAACTTGAACTGCAACGCCTGAAACTGGCCGAGCTTCTTGCCGAACTGCTCGCGCTCGCCGAGATAGGCTTTCGCACGCTTCAGTGCAGCCGTCGCCGTGCCAAGCGAACAGGCACCGATATTGAGACGCCCGCCATCAAGCCCCATCATCGCAATGCGGAAGCCTTCGCCCTCGGCGCCCAGGCGGTTCGCCACCGGCACGCGGCAATCCTCAAAAATCACCTGCGCGGTCGGCTGGCTGTTCCAGCCCATCTTGCGCTCCGGCGCACCGAAGGAAAGACCGGGCGTGCCCTTTTCGATGACAAGACAGGAAACACCCTTCGCCCCCGCTTCGCCCGTGCGCACCATGCAGACATAAAGGTCAGATGTGCCCGCACCGGAGATGAAGGCCTTGGAGCCGTTCAGCACATAATGGTCGCCATCGCGCACCGCGCGGGTTTTCAGCGACGCGGCATCCGATCCGCTTGACGGCTCCGTCAGGCAATAGCTCGCAATAAGCTCCATCGGCGTGAGCTTCGGCAGCCATTTCTGCCTCTGCTCCTCCGTGCCGAACTGATCAATCATCCACGACGCCATATTGTGGATGGAGAGAAAGGCCGCCGTAGAGGTGCAGCCCTCGGAAAGCGCCTCAAAGATCAACGCCGCATCAAGCCGCGTCAGCGCGGAGCCGCCCACATCTTCGCGCACATAAATACCCGCAAAGCCGAGTTCGGCTGCCATGCGCAGCTTGTCCACGGGGAAATGGCCGTCCCTGTCCCAATCCGCGGCATAGGGAGCCAGTTGCTCCGCCGCAAAATTGCGCGCCACATCCTGAAAAGCCTGCTGCTCTTCGCCAAGCACGAACCGCATGGAAATCATCCTCCCGGATAGGGCCTCGGCCACCTCTGCGGCGGTGATACTGGCCACCTTTTGGCCTGTCAACGAAGCGCAAAGCTGACGCTGGGGCAAGGCGCCAAGCAAGCCGGATTGCACCCGCCCGCCCCAGGGGCTATGAGTTGCGCATGACAGACAGGAACACATCGCCCGCCTTTCCCGCAACCCGCATGCGCCGCAACCGCAAGGTTGACTGGTCGCGCCGCCTTGTGGCGGAAAATGCGCTCTCGGTGAACGATCTTCTCTGGCCGATCTTTCTTGTGGATGGCGAGAAGAAGCGCGAACCTATTCCGACCATGCCGGGCGTCAACCGGCTGAGCGTCGATGAAGCTGTGCGCGCGGCGGAAGAAGCCGCCGAACTCGGCATTCCTGTCATCGCCCTCTTTCCCTATACCGCCACCGACCAGCGCGACCCGGAAGGCTCTCTCGCGCATGACCCGGACAATCTCGTCTGCCGCGCGACACGCGCGATCAAGCAGGCGGTGCCGAATATCGGCGTGCTCTGCGATGTGGCTCTCGACCCCTATACAAGCCACGGCCATGACGGGCTTCTCAAGGACGAAACCATCCTGAACGACGAAACCGTCGAGGCGCTGGTGAAGCAGGCGCTGGTGCAGGTGGAAGCAGGCTGCGACATCATCGCCCCGTCCGACATGATGGACGGCCGCATCGGCGCGATCCGCACCGCCCTTGAAGCCGCTGGGCATACGAACACGCAGATCATGTCCTATGCCGCCAAATATGCCTCGGCCTTCTATGGTCCGTTCCGCGATGCCATAGGCTCATCCGGCGCGTTGAAGGGTGACAAGCGCACCTATCAGATGGACCCGGCCAATGGCGACGAGGCGCTGCGAGAAGTCGCCCTCGATATTTCCGAAGGCGCGGACATGGTGATGGTGAAGCCGGGCCTGCCCTATCTTGACATTGTGCGCCGCGTGAAAGACGCGTTCGGCATGCCCACCTTCGCCTATCAGGTGTCTGGCGAATATTCCATGATCGCAGGCGCGATCGAGCGCGGCTGGTTTGACCGGGATCGCGTCATTCTTGAAAGCCTGATGGCCTTCAAGCGGGCGGGCGCAGATGGTGTCCTCACCTATTTCGCGCCTGAGGCAGCACGGCTCCTTCGCCGCCAGGCCTAAAGCCCCGCAAGGCGGAGCGATGCCTCGCCGTGGAGAGCGGCAAGCCCGCCTGCTTTCTCCACCAGTTCCTCGACATGACGGACAAGCTGCTTGCGCCGTGTCGCGCTCTTGCGGTCTGCAAGGCGGCTGAACATCAGTTCATAACGTCCCGGAAAATCGGCCGCGAAAGCAAGATAGGCCTGCGCCACATCTTTTGCGCTGCCTGCTGCATCGAGATCGGCCAGCAGCATGTCGAATCCTTCAATGGCGACGGCACCGAGCAGCTCATCAAGATTGGCGAAATGGCGATAGGGTGCCGCTTCCGACACACCGGCTCGCCGCGCCGCCTCGCGCATGGTGAGCGCCTCCCGCCCGCGAATATCGATCAGCGTGACGGCGGCATCCATCAGCCCCTTTTTCAGGTCACCATGATGGTAGCTCGTCTTCTGTCCCCTCAACCGTGCCCGCATGGCCAAACCGTTCTCTTTTTGTCTCGATAATTTTCATGTTATCAACGTTAACATTATTATCAAGATTAATTTCAGAACGATCCGTGAACGGACAAAAACACTCTTGAGGTTATGAGAATTTTCCCGTGGCGTTGTTCGAGCCACGCCGCTCTCAGATCGCAAACGCTTCGGGCATTCCGTCAATCTGCACGATTGTATCGGTAACGAAACCATTGAATCCGGTCTGCATCCCGATCGAGTAGGCACCCATCAGGCCGAATTCGATCCAGTCTCCATTGCCGATCCCTTCCGGCAAATGGAAAGGCAGCTTCAGCACATCAAGGCTGTCACAGGTCGGTCCGAAAATACGGAACGGCCTGATGTCCCCGGCAACCGGCCCCGCTTTCGAGATCGCCCGCACCGGCGGATCGAGATCGCCATCGCGGATTTCGGAAAGACAGCCATAGATGCCATCATTGATGTAGAGGTCGTCCCCCTTGCGCAGATGCACCTGCGTCAGCACCGAACAGGCTTCGGCGACAAGCGCCCTGCCCGGCTCCGCGAGCAGCGGAATATCAAACCCGAATGCATCCCGCGCGCCTGCAATCGTATCGAAATAAGCCTGAAGCGGCGGTACATTCATGCGATAGGCCGCAGGAAAACCGCCGCCCACATCAAGATAGTCGAGCGGCACACCAGCCTGATCGCGCACCTTTGCCGCAAGTTCGATGGCAACATGAAAGGCCGCCGGATCAAGGCACTGGCTTCCCACATGGAAGGCAATCGCCGTGCGGCAGCCTCGCGCATTCGCTTCTTTCAGCAGCGCAGCCGCCTCGTCCGGCACGGCACCGAACTTTGCCGAAAGATCATAGACCGCCCGCCCCTTCGGCGTGGCGATGCGCACCTCGACGGTAATGTCCGTGCCCGCAATCTCGGTCAGCTTGTTAAGCTCATCCATGTGATCAATGACATAATCCTTGATCCCATAGACATCCGCCGCTGCCTCAAGCGCACCACGACCCTTTACCGGGTGATTGAAATAGCAGCGTGCGCCCGGCAGCAATTCGCTCACATTCGCAATTTCGGAAATCGACGCCGTGTCGAAATGCGAGATACCACCTTCGGAAAGCGCCTTGAGAACATAGGGATGCGGATTGCATTTCACCGCGTAGAGCACCTCGCCGGGAAAGCCTTCCACGAAAGCCTTTGCCCGCGCGCGCAACAGGTCAGGAAAAATGCAGAAGACCGGATAAGACGGATCAAGCCGCGCGATCACATCCTCGATGGAGGAGAAACGCAACTGCCGTGCAGGCGCGCTCATGCCTTGTTCAGCCGCGCGATAAGGCTGGAAGTGTCCCAGCGATTGCCGCCCATTGCCTGCACTTCGGAATAGAACTGATCCACCAGCGCTGTCACCGGCAGGTGCGCGCCATTGCGCCGCGCCTCTTCAAGACAGATCGCAAGATCCTTGCGCATCCAGTCCACAGCGAAGCCGAAATCAAAGCGCTCCTCGATCATCGTCTTGTAGCGATTTTCCATCTGCCAGCTTTGCGCCGCACCTTTCGAGATTGTTTCGATCACAGCTTCGGCATCGAGGCCCGCCTTCCTGGCAAAATGCAGCCCCTCGGCAAGGCCTTCCACAAGCCCGGCAATGCAGATCTGGTTCACCATCTTGGTGAGCTGCCCCGCGCCCGAAGGGCCGAGCAGTTTCACCATGCGCGCAAAGGAAGAGATCACCGGGGATGCCTTCTCGAAGGCCGCTGCATCACCGCCCGCCATGACGGTCAGCACGCCATTCTCCGCGCCTGCCTGCCCGCCCGATACCGGCGCATCGATGAAGGAAATGCCCCGTGCCTGCGCCGCTGCATAAAGCTCGCGCGCCACAATCGCAGAAGCCGTGGTGTGATCGACAAAAATTGCGCCTTCGCTCATGCCGTGAAAGGCACCGCCCTCGCCCACCGTCACCTGACGCAGATCATCATCATTGCCGACACAGGCAAAAACGATTTCCGCGCCGCGCGCAGCCGCCTCAGGCGTTGCGGCGGAAGCGCCGCCATGGGCCTTCACCCAGGCCTCTGCCTTCGCACCCGTGCGGTTATAGACGGTGACATCATGACCCGCGCGCGCGAGATGGCCCGCCATTGGGAAGCCCATCACGCCGAGACCGATGAAAGCGACCTTGCTCATGCCCGTTCCTCTCATTCCTGCTGCCTCTATCTAGCAGGCGAAAGGCGCGAAGCGCAAAACCACTAGCGGATTTCGCCCTCGGCAGCGATGCGGCCCGTCTTGCAGAGCATTGAGGATTGGCCTGTGCATGGACCGTAATAAAGGCGAACAATGTTCCCCTCCATGGTCATGTCGTAGCAATCCGTCGTCGCATACTGGATTTCCTTCGAGCTATGACACCAGCGATTGCCCTCGATCCACCAGCGCCCCGTGCCGGAGCGGCTGCGCGTGGAGGACGAATTGCGGTGATAGGTCTGATGGAAATACTGGATCAGCTCCACCCGTGTGGTCCCGTCCGGTGAAAGCTCAATGACGGTATTGATGAGCCTGTTACCACCCTGAAGGTCGAGACGCCCCATCTCCAGATGGAATGTCTTGCCTACCATCTGCGCGCGGATCTGCCCGGCATTCAGCGAATCGCCCTTCTTGTTGAGGATCGTCTCCGCTGCATCGCCACCGGCACCGCCGGCGCCTCCGCCATCAATGCCGCCGCCCGTTGGCGTTGAAGGCTGCACGGCCTCGACCACCTCCGGCTCTTTTTCTTCGGGTGGCAGCGGTGCTTCCACCTTGCGCGGCGGGGCTTCGGGCTTGGGCGGCGGCGGCTTCACCGGCTCCGGCACAACTTCTGGCTCGACCACCGGCTCTTCAACAGGTGCCGGCGGTGCCGCATAGCGGTCATTCGCAGAACCCGCAGCAAGCTGGAAGGTGACAGAGTCACCACCGCCCGGCCCCGGCCCGCCAAAGATGCCGCCAATATTGAGCAACCCCATGAGATAGAAAAGCGCGTGCACCAGAAGCGACGCGACCAGAAAGGTGGAAAGCCGCGACTGCTTCGGCGCCTTCTCAGCAGCGCTGTCGATCACCGTCATCGCCCACGCTCCGTCACAATCGTCACCTGCTTCACGCCTGCTTCCCGCAATGTCTCCATGAGCAGGAGAACCGCTTCGGCAGGCGCAGCTTCATCCGCGCGGATCGACACGCGATCCGCCGCACTTCCGGCAAGTTCCGGCTTGAGCAATACGCCCGCAAGTTTCGGGTCCATCACCCGATCGCCAAACCAGACGAAACCATCCGCTTCCACCGTCAGCATCACCGGGCCTTCGCGGTCCTTCTGCTTGTCGTCAAGCGTGCCGGTTGGCAGCTTCACGCTCGCATTCGGATTTTCCGACGAAGGCTCCATTGTGCCGACGAGCAGAAAGAAGATGAGGAGAAGAAACACCACATTGATGAGCGGTATCATCGTCTCGAATGTCTTGCGGGGGGCCTCTTCTTCGAAGTCGATCATGGTTTGATCTTCTCCACTCTAGCCGTGCCCACACCATTGGCTCCGGAAATACGTGCTGCTTCCACCGCTGCGACCAGCGCCTGCGTCTTCGAGCCCTGCTCCGCAAGAATGGTGACGGCCATATCGCCCCGCCCGCCAATTTCCGTTTTCACGGCTTCTGCAAGCGCATCCGCTTCCACAGGTTCGCCATTCACTCGCAGCGTGCCGTCGCCCATCAACCAGATCTCCACCACGCGCGCATCCTGCGGAAGTTCATCCGCGCTGGGTGCAGGCGTGACCACGGACAGCGACTGCGTTGTCATGAACGAAGTCGTGAGCATGAAGAAGATCAGCAGCAGAAACACCACGTCGATCAACGGCGTGAGGCTGACCATGCCTCGCTTGCGCTTGGGCACATCATCAAGCATGAGCTGCTCCCATCCGCGCGATTTACTGGGCGGCCTGTTTGTGACCGCTTCCGGTTCTCGCATGCAGCGCCGCAATGACACGCGCCGAGGCATCACGCATCGACAGACGCACCTGATCGACCTTGTTTTCGAGCAGGTTCAGCGCCGTGATGGCAGGCAGTGCCACCATGAGGCCCACAGCGGTTGTCAGCAGCGCCACCCAGATGCCGCCTGAGAGCAGCGACGGGTCGATCTGCGACTTCGCATCTTCAAGCGTCTGGAAGGCTTCAATCATGCCGATAACGGTACCGAGAAGGCCGATCAGCGGCGCGATATTGCCGATAACCTCAAGCCAGCGCAGATAGGTCTGAAGCGCACCAAGCTCAAGCGCGCCGACACGGGCGATTTCCGCTGCCACGTCTTCGTCGCGTAGATCACCGCGCATCTTGGCGCGCACGCCCGCCGCCATGGCGCGGGCCAGCGGTGTCTTGTGTTTTTTCAGGAGGTCGAGCGCGCCAGCCGTATCGCCAGCCTCGATTTTCGAGACAGCCGGATCAACAAAGCTGCGCTTGGAAAGACCGGCCGCCCAGAACTGGACAACCTTTAGAAGGATGACCGCGAGCGAAATCACCGACAGAATCAGCAGGATCACGACAATCCAGCCACCCTTGTCGATCAGCGGGCCAAGCGCATACCAGGCCTCGCCACCGCCCGATGCGGCCAGAATATCCGCAGCCGAGGTGAGCGTGTCCCCCGCCTGAGCAGCCGTCTCCGCCGCTGCATCCACGGCTGTCTCAGCCGCGCCTACTGCACCCTCTTGCGCCAAAACGTCTTGATTTTGTTCAGGCATTGCCCGATTCTCCTCCCACAAACTCCCCCGACACCCGGCCGCTCCCGACAGCCGCTCCACCGTCTCCGTTTTCGGATGACCGGTGGAAACAGTTTTAGTAAAGTATCTTTACGAAATCATTGGCGCTCGCTCAGGTCAAGCGGTGCGACACAGATAACGATGTAATTTTTTGTGGATGCGGCTGATTATGTACGCGTGAGGCGTGCCGTTACCTTCACTCTGCATGTTCCACTGTCGGTCTTTCCCATGCAGATGCGGTAGATGGGGGTATGATGAAAAACAAGCACAAAGCAGACATCGGACCTCAGCCTGTCCAGCGCGATCTGCTCTCTCCTGAAAACTTCATCAGGTCGATCACCGAACTCGGCACGATGCTCGCGACGATTTATGATCGCCGCTCAGGCCTGTCGCGCAATCAGACACGTATCGTCGTCGAGTTGCTGGAAAGAGACGGTCAGACACAAACCGAACTCGCAAACGCGCTCGCGGTTCACAAGGTTTCCATCGGCATCTATGTGGGCGAGCTGGAAGCAATGGGGCTTGTCGAACGCCGGACGCATCCGACTGACCGGCGCGCGAAATGCATCTGGACGACGCCGCTCTTGCAGGCGAACAAACACATCGGCCTCGATCACTACACCGCAATCCACCACGCGGCCATCGCCGATATAGACGAATCTGATTACCTCGCCATGCTGAAATGCATGGAAAAGATGCAGGAAAATCTGCGCCGCCTGAACGAGCAGGAAACCGGCGGCAAATAATCAGCCGACAGGCGGCAGCATCTGATAGCCACCCCGGTGATAAAGCAGCGGACGCCCTTCATCCGCCGCATCGAACTTCAGCACACGACCGACCATGATGACGTGATCGCCCGCATCATGCCGCGCATCAATCTCGCATTCGAAATGCGCCAGCGCTTCCTTGAGCGACGGGCACCCGCTTTCCGCTTCGATCAGTTCCACATCAGCAAGGCTGTGATCGCCCTTGCGCGCAAGACGGGACGACACATGCTGATGCTCTTCGCGCAGCACATTGACGGTGAAATGCGTCGCTTCCTCGAAAATCGGCAACGTGTCCGACTTCTTGTCGAGGCACCACAGAACAAGCGGCGGATCGAGCGAGACGGACGAAAAGGAATTAATGGTGACGCCAATAGGTGGCCTCCCGCCCGAGCAGGTGGTGACGACCGCAACGCCGGTCGTGAACCAGCCAAGCGCGTCACGGAACTTGCGCGTCTCTTCCGCACTCGGCTTTGTTGCCTGGCTCTGAACAGAACTCATCTAACCATCGCTCCCTTGTTTCCGGCCCCCATAGCAGCCTGAAACGTCAACCCGTCGTTAATCTCCTGCTCCGGTTTAGGTCAGGCACCGGCCCCAAAGCAACACTCACCCGCGCAAAGCCACAGCAATTCGCGCAAAACGGCAGAAGTTTACCAATCCCCGGCTTGGTTAAACCCGCTGTTAAGGGGCCACATCTAAAAATGCGCCTTCAGGCAGGGTGGGCCCGCAGCAGAAGCTGACGGGCGGAGCAAGAGAAAGCGCTGGGGTAATGCGGCTTATCGTCGGCATGATTGTGGTGGTGTTGAGCGTCTTTGGCGGCTATGCCGCAATGGGCGGTCATCTTGCGGTTCTCTGGCAGCCCTTCGAAGCCGTCATCATTCTGGGCGCCGCGCTGGGTGCCTTTTTCATCGCCAATCCGCCGACCGTCCTCAAGGCAGCGGGTGGTATCTTGGGAACGCTCTTCCGCGGCCCGAAATACGACAAGACCGCCTATCTCGAACTGCTCGGCCTGCAATACACGCTCTACAAGCTGGCCAAGAGCAAGGGCAATCTGGCGCTTGAAGCGCATGTGGAAAATCCCGGCGAGAGCGCCATCTTTGCGCAATTCCCGAAATTCTCGGCTGACAAGCATGCGGTCGAGTTCATGTGCGACTACCTGCGCATGATCACGCTCGGCACGGAAAACGCCCATGAGCTTGAAGCACTCATGGATGAAGAACTCGAAACCCATCATCAGGAGCGCGAGCGCATTGTGAATGCGGTACAGGCTCTGGCCGATGGTACGCCTGCTCTCGGCATCGTTGCCGCCGTGCTCGGCGTCATCAAGACGATGGGCTCGATCGACCAGCCGCCGGAAGTGCTTGGCGGGCTGATTGGCGGCGCGCTTGTCGGCACATTCCTCGGCGTCTTTGTTGCCTATGGTTTCTTCGCGCCGATGGCGCAGTCGCTGCGCAACATCTTTGAGGCGGAGTCGAAATATTACCTGTCGATGAAGGCAGGCCTCCTCGCCCATATGGCAGGCTACGCGCCCGCTGTCTCCATCGAGTTCGCACGCAAGGCGCTCATGTCCGATGTGCGCCCGACCTTCATCGAAGTCGAACAATCAACCGCCACGCTGCAGGCGGCGGGCTGACGGCAGGACATATTTAAATGGCCTCCAACGAACAGCCGATCGTCATCAAGAGGGTCAAGAAGGTCATCCACGCCCATCACGGCGGTGCGTGGAAAATCGCCTATGCCGACTTCGTGACCGCGATGATGGCGTTCTTCCTGCTCATGTGGCTCATCAGCATGACGACGCCGGAGCAGAAGCAGGGTCTGGCCGACTACTTCGCCCCCGCCAATGTCAGCCGTTCAACCAGCGGCGCAGGCGGCATCATGGGCGGTACTGCCTTCGATCAGGAAGGCTCGCGCATGCCCGGCACCAAGCCGCAGGTCGTTATGACGATCTCGACACCCGCCCAGCCCAAGAGCCCCGAACTCGAAAAGGAAGAAGCCGCGAAGGCCGCCCAGATCGACAAGCTGCTCAAGGAAAAAACCGCGCGGGATGAACGCAAT
>NZ_JBATWS010000426.1:0-2353 GCF_049672805.1 Parvibaculum sp. | reverse complement strand
TGACGACTCCTCCCCGGAACATTGCGAGGCTTGAGGCTCGCGCCGTTCCGTGGCGGCTTTCGTCGTCACAACCATAATGGCTACTCCGGGGGAGGGACCAGACCGTAAGCAACCAGCGCGGTGCGTGATGCCCCGCGCGCGGAAAGTCCGGTGTCCCGTTGAATTTGGCGGACACTAAGGGAAAGGCCCGGTGGCGTCAAGCTGGCTTGGGTTGAAAAAACTCCATTAAAATCATATGCTTACGGTATGCGTGGCGGTCGGACGCAGGATTGCGCCTTTCCGGGCTTTGCTTTAGCGTGCCAGCGATTCCGGGGCCATGTGTTGCCCGGCCCATCAAGCGGGGCCGCCGCGCCCCATTTTGCGGGAGATCGAAGCCATGAGCGTGAGCCTGCGTGATGCCATCAAGCAAGGTCTTGTCGAGGCGACCAAAGCCCAGGACAAGCGCCGCATCGGTACGCTGCGTCTCATTCAGGCTGCCGTGAAGGATCGCGATATTGCTGGACGCACAGACGGGCGGGATGCAGGTGTGGGTGACGCTGAAATCCTTGAAGTCCTGTCGCGCATGGTGAAGCAGCGCCGCGAATCCGCGAGCATTTACGAACAGGCGGGCCGCACCGAGCTTGCCGAGCAGGAAAATGAGGAAATCGCGATCATCGAGAGCTTCATGCCAAAGCAGCTCTCGCCCGAGGAAACGGCGGCTGCCGTGGAGGCCGTGATCGCGGAGACGGGGGCTGCCAGCATCAAGGATATGGGCCGTGTAATGGGCGAACTCAAAAAGCGCCATGCCGGCCAGATGGACTTCGCCAAGGCAGGCGCCATCGTGAAAGAAAAACTCGCCTGAAGCCTGACTCGCCTAGTGTGAGGTCGGGTGGCAGAATGGCCGCCCTCTGGTGCCATCGGAGCGGCGTTCTTCATGTCTTTTCCTAAAGGCTTTCTCGACGAATTGAAGGGACGCATCCGCGTCTCTGAAGTTGTCGGCCGCAAGGTGAAGCTTGTCCGGCGGGGCAGGGAGTTTGTCGGCCTTTCGCCTTTCACCAACGAAAAAAGCCCGAGCTTTACCGTCAATGATGACAAGCAGTTTTATCACTGCTTCTCATCGGGCGAGCATGGCGATGTCATCAAGTTCCTCGAAAAGACCGAGAACCTCTCTTTCATAGAGGCGGTGGAGCGGCTGGCCGCCGAAGCGGGCATGGAGATGCCCGAGCGCGACCCGCGCGCTGCCGAGCGCGACCGCGAGGCTGCCACTCTTATAGATGTGATGGAGATGGCGGCGGGCTTCTTCAGGCAGAAGCTCGCTGAAGGGGTGGGCGCGGAGGCGCGCGCCTATCTTGAGCGCCGCAGCATTCGCGGCAAGACGATTGATGATTTCGGCATCGGCTATGCGCCGGGTGATGACCGTGCGGACCGGACCTCGCTGCTGCGCTATCTGAAGTCGAGAGATGTTTCCGTTGAGCAGATGTCGGAAGCGGGGCTCATCATTGCGGGACCGGATATTGCCGAACCCTATGACCGTTTCCGCAATCGCCTCATGTTTCCGATTGCCGATGCGCGCGGGCGGGTCATTGCCTTTGGCGGGCGCGCGCTCTCGCCCGATGCCAAAGCAAAATATCTGAACTCCCCGGAGACGCCGCTCTTCCACAAGGGGCGGGTGCTCTACAATCTCGACCGTGCGCGCAAGCCTGCCCATGATGAGGGCACGGTGATTGTGGTTGAAGGCTATATGGACGTGGTGGGAATGGCGCAGGGCGGCATCCATCACGGCGTTGCCCCTCTCGGTACGGCGCTCACCGAAGATCAGATCCAGCTTCTCTGGCGGATGGCGCCGGAGCCGATCCTTTGCTTTGACGGTGACAAGGCAGGCTTGCGCGCGGCCTATCGCGCAGTGGAGCGGGTGCTGCCGCTGCTCAAGCCCGGTCATTCGCTTCGCTTTGCCTTGCTGCCGGAGGGCAAGGACCCCGACGATCTCGTGCGTGAGGAAGGGGGCGATGCCATGCGCGAGGTGCTGGCGAAAGCGCGGCCTCTGTCAGACATGCTGTGGGAGAAGGAAATCTCCTCCGGGGCCTGGGACACGCCGGAGCGGCGGGCGAAGCTCGAGGCCGATCTCGAAGCCGCCATCGCCGCGATCGGCGACCAGAAAGTGCGCGCACATTATGCTGAGGCGCTGCGGGAGCGAATGACCCGCTTCTTCGGCGGGGGGGCAGCTCCGGCACGGCGAAGTGGCGCATGGAGTGGTTCCCGGCAGGGCTTCGGCGGTCCCTCCAGGGGCGGGCAGTGGTCCGGCCGGGGGTTTCGGGGGCGGGCCGGTTTCGGGCGCGGCGAGAATTTCGTACCGCCCGTGACGCCGGAACTGCGC